>JASBSH010000059.1 GCA_030149025.1 Actinomycetales bacterium
CGTCTTCGACCTTGGCCCGGTCGCCGGGGTCCAGGACGGCGGTTTCGTCCAGCACCGCCCGCACCCCGGCCACCGTCAGCTTGCCCTGCGCCAGGGCGGTCAGGGTCTGCGGCAGGTGGGCCGACAGGTCGACGGCGTCGCTGAGCAGTCCCTCGGCAGCCCGTACCGAGATGTGCAGCACCGCGGCCAGCTCGTCGGCGGCGTACGCGTCCGGGGCCAGCGCCCCGTCCCGGCGGGTCGTCGACTTCCTCGCGAACGCCCGCGCCGCGGCGGCCCCACCCGCGCTGTCCGTGTTCTCACCGCCGTCCGCGCTGGGGTCGGCGCCGCTTTCCTCGAGTTCGTGGGTGTGAGCCTGATCGTGCGTGGGGTAGCCGCGGTGGGCGGCGAACGCAGCAATGGTGGAGCGTTGCTGGGCGGCGACCCAGCAGCCCACCCGGTCCCACGCCTCGACCAGCACCAGCTGTTCGGCGTCGGAGAACCGCCCCAGGTCTCCAGCCCTGCTGGCCAGCCGCTCCTGGACCGCGGTGGCGAGATCCAGCCCGGCAAGGTCGGCAAGGGCCTGAGCGAGCTCCTCCTCGGCCGCCAACCCGGAGTGCACCCACCAGTTCTCGGCGAACTCCACCCGGCGGAACAGGTGATGGTTGTCGGGGGTGGACAGCAGAGTCAGCGATGCCAATACCCGTCCGGGCAACTTGGGCATGACGGGCGCATCGGGCTCGAGCGAGTCCGGCGCACCGAGTCCGGGCGCGCTGAAGTCGCCCAGCGCTCCGGCTAGCCGCTCCTCCAACACAGACCCGAACATACGTTCGATACTATCGGACAGAAGGGACGGGGAGCAAGAGTCCCGCCGAAAACTGTGGACAGGCCAAGAGCCCGTCGCTCAGGCGGCTCGGGCGGCGCCGGCGGGCCAGGCGGCTCTGGCAACGCAGGCGCCCCGGGGAAGCTCGGTCATCGCCCTCAGCGAGGTCCCCGTCGACGGTGCGACCTCAGCCCAGGCCCCGAACGGCGACCCCCTGATCGTCGCTCAGCCGGCCCAGGGGCAGGTGGTGGCCTTCAGCGCCATCTGCACCCACATGGGTTGTACCGTGGCCCCCGAGGGCAAGCGGCTTCTGTGTCCTTGTCACGGCTCCACATTCGATGCCTTCACGGGGAAGAACCTCAGCGGCCCTGCCCCGAGCCCCCTCGAGAAGGTCAGCGTGCGCCTGAACGGCTCCCAGGTGGAGCTGGCGTAGCGGCAGCCGACCCAGCCGACCCTGCCGACCCCATGTCGGGGTAACGGTCCCGGCCACGTGCGTGGTCGCCGTCCACAGCAGCTCCCCGCTCCACGACCAGAACGGCAACCCCGAAGACCACGGCGGCGATCTCGGCGATCCCGGCCGTCGTCTGGGGCACTCCGTACAGCACCTCGTGCAGACCGAAGAGCCCCACGGTCACCGAGACAACGAACGCCGCCAGCGTCGCCAGTCCGAACCCGACCGCCAGCAGCACCGGGATCCAGTGCCGCCACACCAGCACGGCCAACCCGATCACGAAACCGCCGATCGCGTTGAGCAGGAACGCGGGGCCGACCACAGCCAGCTGGTTGAACCCCTCCGCCCACAGCTCGAGATGAACCACTGCCGACAACAGGACAGCGGCCGCCACGACTCCTCGCAGCAGACTCGCCACAGCTGCCGTCCCTCTCGAGAAACCTGAGATGGTCATGTGAACAGGAACGAATCCCGCCCCGCCGCGGTTCACCATCCAACCGGCTGAACCGAAGCCATGGTCAGCCCGTACCTCTCAGTGAGGAGAGGTGATGGTTGCGAACCGGACGGAACTGTTACGCGAGCTCCACGGTGAGCACGCCGCGCAGCTGTCCGCCTTCGCCCTCAGGCTCACCGGCGACCGCGCCCGTGCCGAGGACATCGTCCAGGAGACACTCTTCCGCGCCTGGCAGTCGCCCATCGTCCTGGAGGCCCCCGAAGCGGCTCGTCGCGCCTGGCTGTACACCGTTGCCCGCCATCTCGTGATCGACGAGTGGCGCTCCAGCCGGTCCCGTCGGGAGCTGTCCGCCGCCGACCCTCCGGACACTCCAATCGCCGACGAGACCGAGGCGGCTCTGGAGTCCTGGGTCGTCGCCGAGGCCCTTCGTCGCCTCTCGAAGGAGCACCGTGACGTCCTTCTCGAGACCTACTACCAAGGACGCTCGGTGGCTGACGTCGCTGCCCGGCTCGGCGTCCCCAGCGGGACCGTGAAGTCTCGAACTCACTACGCGCTGAAGGCGTTACGCCTCGTGCTGGAGGAGATGGGGGTGACGTCGTGAGTCACGAGCACCGTTGCAGCAAGCCGGAGCTGACCCATGACGCCGCCGCCTTCGTCCTGGGTGCCCTGTCCGACGACGAGCGCCGGATCTACGCCGATCACCTTCGCGAGTGCCCTGCCTGCAGGCGCTCGGTCGCCGAGTTCGCGCCCCTGCCGGCGCTGCTCAGCCGGGTGCCGATCGAGACCGTCCGGTCGCTCGACGACAGTGACGAGACCCAGGACGCCGACATCGAGAACGTGGACGGCGACACGCACGTCGACCTGCTCCCCGCCCTTCTCGAGCGGGTCGCCGAAGAGGAGCGCAGGCAGCGACGGACACGCCGCAGCTGGTTCGCGGCCGGAGCCGGCATTGCCGCCGCGGCCGCCGCTGTCGTGACCCTCGCCGTCCTTCCCGGCGGGCCGTTCTTCTCCACCAGCGACTCTCAGGAATCCGCTGCCCGGCCCGCGCCCTCGGTGTCCACCCAGCAGGCCGCTGACCGTTCGACGACCCTGACGGCGCTGCAGCCCACCGGTATGAGGGTGGACGTCGCCCTGACGTCCGTCGCCTGGGGAACGCGCATCCGCATCACCTGCAGCTACCCGGACGCCCGCTACGGCGCCGCACCCTCGTCGAGCTACGCCCTCGTCGTTACCACCGCCGGCGGCGCGGAGCAGCAGGTCGCCACCTGGGGATCGGTGCCGGGGCGGCAGGTCACCGTCGACGGAGCCACTGCCGTCCCGCTGACGGCCATCCGGACCCTCGAGGTGCGGGACGCGAGCGGCGCTCCGGTGATGCGCACCCAGCTGTGAACCGCTCGGCCCGTGAACCTGCGGCAAGACCATCTCGTATTCCTGTCTGAACGCGGAAACAGTTCTCACGCAATTGGAGTCGTGATGAGAATCAAGCGTGTCGCCCCCGCGGTCGCACTGTTCGTGCTGGTGGCAGCCTGTGGCGGGCAGACCGGTCAGTCCGGCGGTTCCTCAGGGGGCGCCGGGGGCGGGGGAGGGCTGTACGACTACGGTTCGGCGGGCGGTTCCAGCGGGGCCTCCAGCGGTTCGGGCGGTTCCAGCGGCGCAGCCCCCTCATCGGGAACGATCAGCCTGGCCAGCACCTCCCTCGGGCAGGTGCTGGTGGGCCCGGACGGCCGGACTCTGTACGTGTTCGACCCGGACAGCCAGTCCGGCAACAGCACCTGCTACGACAAGTGCGCCGCCGCGTGGCCTCCCTTGGAGCTCAACGGCAAACCCAGCGCCGGGTCGGGCCTGGACCTCTCCAAGTTCTCCGAGACCCAGCGCAAGGACGGCAGCATGCAGGTCACCTACAACAAGTGGCCGCTCTACTACTTCGCCAAGGACACCAAGGCCGGAGACGTCAACGGTGAGGGCGTCGGCGGCATCTGGTGGGCCATCAACGCTGCAGGGGATCGGGTCCAGAAGTAGCGCCCGTCGCGATCAACCACTGCCCGGCGGTGTATGTCGCCATCACGGCGGCGTCGAGACCGGGGGAGCGCCTGCCGGAAAGAAGGAACCTGCCCAGTCCGATCAAGGAGTCGGACAGCACGAAAAGCATCGCGCCGCTGCTGATCCGCCGCCCAGCAGGGGTACCCCGGTCGACCTGCAGGGCAGCGGCCAGCATGCCGCTGATGGCTGTCGCGTACAGGGCTGCCGGGAGCGCCATCCGGTCGGACCTGCGGGCGAGTGACGGCACCACGACACCTGCGACCACCACCGCAGGCAGCGCGCGTCGAAGTGAGAGCCGTTGGCACATCGACAGAAACGCCCCTGTGTAGGCCAGGTGCGCGGTCAGGAAGGCACTCAAGCCCGCGACGAACGAGCGGTCGTCCTCCTCGAGGAGCGCGACGTCACCGACCGTGGACAGGGCAAGGCCGGCCAGCGCTCCCTGCCCCGGTCGCGTCCGCGCAACGCCGGGCCCGCCGAGCAGCAGGCGCACCATGAGCGTCGGCATGAGCAGTGGTTTGGTGACCCGGCGAAGGGCCCGGCTGCCATGGCTGTCGCCGGCCGCCGCCACGGTGTCGGCGATGCTCAGGGCCAGGTAGACACGGTCCACCCGCTCGGTTCGGGACATGTGGTGCATTGTGCACGTCACCTGCGGCTGTCCGTCGAGAGCCGAGACAGTGTCGGTGGGACGGGCCACCATGGAGGCCATGGAGAGCGTTGAGGTCCGCCCCCTGTCGCTGGAGGAGCTCGCCGAGCAGCTCGAGCCCGACCGCGCCAAGCTCCTCAGGCAGGCTGCGGACCGAGGCCGGCACCTGCTGAGGGGACGAGTCGTCTGGAACGTCAACGCCACAGCCAGGGGCGGTGGTGTCGCCGAGATGCTCTCCGCCCTGCTGGCATACGCACGAGGAGCCGGCATCGACACCCGATGGCTCGTCCTCGTCGGTGACCCGGACTTCTTCGACATCACGAAGCGCCTGCACAACTTTCTGCACGGGTCGGCGGGTGAGGGCTGGAGCCTCCTGCAGCCCTACCTCCGCGATGTGGACGCGTTCATCTTCTCCCGGAAGGAGTACGCCCCGGACTGGGTCGACCCGGGCCGCCTGGTCGTCATCCCGCCCTCCATCGACCCGGCCTCGTGCAAGAACCGGCCGCTCACCGGCGCCCAGGTGGACGCCGTGCTGCGCAGGGTCGGCCTGATCTCTGACGGCCACGGCCGCCCGGAGGTGTACTTCAGCCGCCGCGACGGCTCCCGTGGGCAGGTGAAGGAGCGGCCGACGGTGCTCCTGGACGGTTCGCCCCCGCGGCCGGAGGACCGGCTGGTCGTGCAGGTCAGCCGTTGGGACCGCCTGAAGGACATGAGCGGCGTCCTCACCAGCTTCGCCCGGTACTTCGCCGACGGTCCGGAGGACGTGCACCTGGTCCTGGCCGGCGGCGAGGTGTCGAAGGTCGCCGACGATCCCGAGGGCGCGGAAGTGCTCGAGGAGTGCATGGCGCAGTGGCGCGGGCTGCCGGAGCACGTGCGACGGCGCGCCCATCTGGCCGCCCTCCCGATGGAGGACGGGGACGACAACGCCGTGATCGTCAACGCACTCCAGCGGCACGCCAGCGTGGTGGTGCAGAAGAGCCTGATGGAGGGGTTCGGCCTCACCGTCACCGAGGCCCTCTGGAAGGGGACACCCGTCATCGCCAGTGCCGTCGGAGGCATCCGTGACCAGATCGTCGACGGCCGGGACGGCCTGCTCCTGGAGGATCCCCGCGACCTGGACGGGTTGGCAGAGCTCATCAGGAGGGTCCTGGACGACGCCGGGCTGGCTTCGCGTCTCGGCCGCGGTGGGAAGGAGCGCGCCAAGGACCAGTTCCTCGGTGACCGGCACCTCATCCAGTACGTGGACCTGTTCGCCGGCCTGATCCGTTGACGGCGTCCCCGGGGAGCGAGACGTCCCTGCCGGACCCGAGACGGTGGAAGGCGCTGACCGTTTGTCTGGTCGCGGGCTTCATGACCCTGCTGGACGTCAGCATCGTCAACGTCGCCCTACCCTCGATCAGGACCGGTCTCAGCGCCTCACCCAGCGACCTGCAGTGGATCGTCTCCGGCTATGCGTTGACCTTCGGGCTAGTGCTGGTCCCCTGCGGTCGGCTCGGCGACACCCGCGGCCGGCGAACCGTTTTCGTGACCGGGGTAGCCCTGTTCACGCTCAGCAGCCTGGCGGCGGGAGTGGCGCCGACCGCGACCGTGCTGGTGCTCGCAAGGCTCGTGCAAGGGATCGGCGGAGGGATCATCAACCCCCAGATCTCGGGCCTGATCCAGGAGCTGTTCCGGGGACCGGAGAGGGGGAAGGCCTTCGGGCTGCTCGGTGCCACGATCGGCATCTCCACCGCTGTCGGGCCGGTCCTCGGCGGGTTCATCATCCGGCTCTTCGGCACGGAGACCGGCTGGCGCTGGATCTTCTTCGTCAACCTGCCCATCGGCCTGGCGGCCATCCTGCTGTCGTTCCGGCTGATCCCGCCCCCGAAGGAGCGTGCTCAACGCCGGGAGGACCTCGACCCCGTGGGGGTTCTGCTCCTGGGCGCAGGAGTGCTGTCGATCATGCTGCCGCTAGTCCAGGAGCAGCAGTGGAAGGGATCGGTGAAGTGGCTCCTGATCCCCGTGGGTGTCGGGCTCATGGCGCTTTTCGCCCTCTGGGAGAGCCGCTACGCCCGCCGTGGCGGCGCCCCGCTCATCGACCTGAACCTCTTCCGGACGGAGAGCTACAGCAGCGGCGTGACGATCGCGACCCTCTACTTCGCAGGGTTCACCGCGATCTTCTTCATTCTGACCCTGTTCCTGCAGAACGGGCTCGGGTACTCCGCCCTGCTCGCCGGTCTGACCGTGACGCCGTTCGCGCTCGGTTCGGCGGTGACCTCGGCGGTCGGCGGCCGCGTGGTGCACCGCTACGGGCGGCCGCTCGTCGCCTCCGGCCTGGTGCTCGTGGTGGTCGGGATCGGTGTGACGGACCTGCTGATCGGCAGGGGGGAGGGCCAGGCGCTCGGCTGGTGGCTCGCCCCGCCCCTGCTGCTCGCCGGTCTGGGCAGCGGTCTGGTGATCTCACCCAACGTCACCCTGACCCTCGCCCAGGTGCCCGTCGCCCGGGCAGGCACCGCAGGCGGAGCGATGCAGACCGGGCAGCGGATCGGCACGGCGGCCGGGATCGCCCTGATGGGCTGGGTCTACTTCTCCACGCTGGCGTCGACCCGGGGCGACTTCGCCCGTGCAACCAGTCTCAGTCTCCGGGTGACCGTGCTGCTGGTCACGGCCGCCCTCCTTGCTGCTGTGGTGGACGTCGTCAGCTCCCGGGCGCGAAAGCGAGAGTGAGCGCGGACAGGTCCACGTCCCGCGCCTCACACGGTGCCCTGAGCGCCGTCGCCGTCGCCCAACCGCGAGCCAGCAGCGCGGCGTCCGTGCCGTCGTCCTCGTGCGCCTTGATCTCGGACAGCGTCATGGTCACGTACCCCTGGCCGGTCTCGCCGATATCGGCCTGAACGGCGCCGAACTCCGCCAGCGGCGCGACCCGCAGACCCCGCAGCTCGCCCAGCGGGACGTTGGGCACGTTCACGTTGAGCACCATGCGCGGCTCACCGTGCTCCACCACCCAGGCCAGCGCCTCCTCGGCCACCTTCGCCGCCGTCTCGAACTCGGTGGGGCGAGCGGTGGCGAGGGAGATCGCCAAAGCTCTGGCGCCGTACGTGCTCGCCGTCAGCGCGGCCCCCACCGTGCCGGAGTGCAGGATCGCGTTGCCGACGTTCGGGCCGTGGTTGACGCCGGAGACCACCAGGTCGGGCGCGGGGCCGAACGCCCCTTGGGCGGCTGAGAAGGCGATGAAGCCCGGGGAGGCCTCGACCCCCAGCACGCGCACCGCCCCCACATCGGGCCACTCCCGCTCGTGCATCACAAGGCGGCCACCCTCCTGGAGGGCGGTGAAGGAGGCGCTGGCGCCGCTGAACTCTTTGTGGGGGGCCGCTACCAGAGTCTCGAGCCCAGCGGTCGCCACCACCTTCGCCAGCGTCCGGATTCCGATGCTGTCGACACCGTCGTCGTTGGTCACCAGTGCACGCATCACATCTCCTCGAGTTCCCGCAGCTCGACCCGCGCCGCCAGCTGCTCGATGACCTGCCGGTGGCCGGTCGCCAGCCCTCGCCGCGTCACGTTCGCGGCTCCGGCTGCGACGCCGAGGCGGATCGCCTGCTCGTACGGTTCCTTCCGGGCCAGCGTCGCGGCGATGGCCGCGGTCATCGAGTCACCCGCACCGCGGTGCTCGACGGCGTTGAGGGGCGGTGCCTCCGCTTCCAGGAGCCGGCCATCCAGCAGAACGAGAGCAGGGTCGTCCGCGCGGGAGATGACGATGCACCGGACCCCCTTGTCGGCGAACCGGCGCGCCGTCTTCACGAGGTCCGGCAAGGACCCCGAGGGGGCCACCCCGTCACTCACCAGGTCCTCATGGCTCGCCTTCAGCACCGTGAGGCCGCCCTCCACCGCCTGCTGCAGGGGCTCCCCGGACAGGTCACCCATGACCAGAGCGCCCAGACGCCCGGCGTCGGAGGCGAGCCGGGAGTACGTCTCGGCCGGCATCTCCTCGGCGCTCCGGGTGCCCGAGAGCACCAGGACGTCGCACTCCATCGCCTCGGCAAGGGTGAGGCTGTAGAGGTTGTCCAGGTCGTGCCGGGACAGGGCAGTGGCAGGCATCTCGACGATCTGCTCACGTTGCCCGTTGCGCCGGTCCTGGATGTACGCGCCGTTCGCGCCGGCCCGATCGGCCGCGACCACGTCGACCCCGACCTCACGCATCATCTCGGGCAGGAACCTCCCGGTCTCCCCGCCGAAGGCGCCGCACAGACGCACCCGCACACCGAGCTCGGCGACCATACGTGCCACCCAGAAGCCCTGTCCGCCGGCGTGGACGTGCACCTCCGGGCAGCCCTGGACATCGGCCTCCACGGTGACGGTCAGCAAGGGCGAGGCCCCGAACACGCAGACCGACGGATCACCCACCCCGGCGAGGCTATCGGCGCCGTTGCCCGCCCGCACGGGCATGGACGGGACGGCCGGGGGTACGCCTGTGGGATGAACGCACCGACCAACCCGATCGAGGAGTCGATGGAACCCGGGGAGTTCGACGAGCTCTGGGACGAGTTCCACACGGTGGTCAACATGACCTCCCGGGAGCTCGAGGACTGGCTGCGGGCCCAGTCCGCCGGCGAGGACGCCGAGGCGCTACCGGACGAGGCGGGCACGGAACGGGGACGACGCGTGGTCGCTCTGCTGGGCAAGCGCAAGACGGACGTCACCTCAGCCGACGTCAACCTCATGCGTGCGGTGGTGGACACGGTGCGCTCCGAACGGCGGGAGGACCTGGAGCCCACCGCCGGGGACGCTCACTGGCGGCACAAGCTGATGACGCTCGGGCACGACCCGCTGCGACCGCCGCGAAACGGCTGACGACCGCGGGGGAGCGATGACCGACACCGGCGCCATGCAGCGCATCCCGCACGCCCTCGACCTGTTCGGCGAGAAGGTGCACGCCGTCGACCCGGGTGCCTGGTCGAACCAGACCCCGTGCGCCGAGTGGGACGTGCGCGATGTCCTGAACCACATGACCTCAGAGCACCTCTGGGCCGCGGACCTTCTCGGCGGCAAGACGGTGGCGGAGGTGGGGGACCGCTACGACGGGGACGTCCTCGGTGACGACGTCGTGGCTGCCTGGGACCGCGCCGGCCGCGGCTCCCGCGAGGCCTGGCAGCGAGCCCGGCCCGGTGACGTGGTCAACCTTTCACGCGGCGACACCCCGGTGGAGCACTACGCCACCGAGATGCTGGTCGACCTGGCCGTCCACGGCTGGGACCTCGCCCGCGGTGCCGGTCTCGACCCGGCGCTGCAGCGCATGGACCCGGAGGCGGTCTTGTACCTGCTCCCGTTCGTCCGGAAGCACCAGCGGGCGTACTCGGGCACAGGCCTGTTCGCCATGCCCGTGGTCACGGACTCCGACGACCCTCAGGTCCAGCTGCT
>JASBSH010000062.1 GCA_030149025.1 Actinomycetales bacterium
GACGAAGGCCACCGGCCCAGCGGACTCTCGAACGAGCAGTGGGCCTCAACCGTCGCAGCCCGACGGCGCGACCTGATCGGCGCGCTGGCCGAAACAGTGCTCGCGCGCGGGTTGTCGCCGTTGGAGCACACCGCGATCGACATCGCCCTGACCCAGACGGTACGGGAGAACGACGTGCCGATCCTGCCGATGGTCGTTGACCGCATCCTCGCCCCGAGCTCGGATGCCGACGGCCGGTTGGCCGAGGACGGCAGGCTCGTCGGCCACGCGCTGCGCCGTCTCGTGGCCGGCGACCTGGCCGGACTGTTCGACGGGCCTTCGACGGTCGCGTTCGACCCGTCGCTGCCGATGATCTCGCTCGACCTCTCGCGCGTCACCGAGAACTCGACGCTCATTTCGGTGTTGATGACGTGCTCGTCGGCGTGGATGGAGTCCGCGCTGCTCGACCCGAACGGTGGACAGCGGTGGGTGATCTACGACGAGGCCTGGCGGCTCATGTCCCATCCAGCGCTGCTGCGGCGGATGGATGCGCACTGGCGACTCGCGCGGCACTACGGGATCGCGAACATGCTGATCTTCCACAAGCTCACCGACCTCGACAACGTGGGCGACCAAGGCTCAGCCATGCGCTCCCTGGCGAACTCACTACTCGCGAACGCGGAAACGCGGATCGTGTACCGGCAGGAGTCCGACCAGCTCGGACCGACCGCGACCGCCCTCGGTCTGACCGGCACGGAGCAGCAGCTCTTGCCGAACCTTGGCGTCGGCCAAGGGCTGTGGCGGATCAAGGCCAGGAGCTTCGTCTGCCAGCACCAACTCCACCCCGACGAACTCGCCCTGTTCGACACCAGCAGCCGCGCCGCAGGAGGACACCGATGAACCTCACCGGCCCGCGCCGATCCACCCCGAACGAAGACGATGCCACGGCTCCCGTCGAGCTGCCGCACGTCCTCGTCACCGTCGCTGCAGACGGCACCCTCACCGCCACGGTCGATGGAACACCGTTCGCGTCGCCGGACGCGGGCGACTGGACGCGCGCGACGTTCGGGCCGCTCATGGATGCCATCACCAACGACCGCACCATCGCAGTCCGAGTCGAGGTGCGCGAGAACGACGGCAGCGTCTTCACCGACATCCTCCGCACCCGCAAACCCCGACGCGCAGTCGCACCGTCCGAGACCCCTGCGCCGGAAACTCGTCGAAGTCGCCACGCCCGACGGGTGCCGCGCTTGGCTGAGGTCACCGCGGGCGGGTTCGTGCCTGGCGAGGATGTCGCCGTCGCGATGATCGTCTCCTACACCGACGCCACCGGGACCGGCGAAGCGCGGGTGCTCATCGACCTCGACGACCTACCGGACGGCACACACGAGGTGATCCTGTTCGGACGTATCTCGTGCACGCTCGCGGTGCGGCGGCTGACATGAACCAGCGGCAGGCCGGGGGCATGGGCGACGAACTCACCAACGCCGCCCTGATTGGCCTGATCGGCATGTTCGGGATCGCTCTCGTCCTCCGCGCCGCTGGCAGCGTCGCCGCGTTCCTCACCGGCACGTCGCAGCCCGACGCAGGCGTGGCGGCGGGGCTCGGCGTGCTGTTCAACCCCGGTGATCCGGCGACCGCGCTCGGTGCCGACGGGCTCAACCCCGTCGTCTACTGGCTCGTC
>JASBSH010000081.1 GCA_030149025.1 Actinomycetales bacterium
CTCATGAACTCTGAGCAACAGCAGCACGGACACGGCGATGAGAACCATCGACACCAGGAAGTGCCCCGCGACGGTCGCCGGGTTCAGCCCGGTCAGCACGGTCACGCCACCGAGCAGAGCTTGTACCGCCACACCGGCCAGCGGCAGCGCGGCCAGGACCCGCAAGCGGGGTCGGTTCAGCCGCCACACCGCGACGAGGACGAGCAGCGCCGCGATCCCGACCACGCCGGTCAGCGTGCGGTTCCCGAACTCGATGTACTTCTGGTAGCCCTCCGCCTGCTCGACGACGGGGATGTAGGAGCCGGGTACGCACTGCGGCCACGTCGGGCACCCCAGCCCGGACCCGGTCAGCCGCACCAACCCGCCGGTCACCACGATGCCGATCTGGACGATGACGTTGGTCAGCAGCAGCCGGCGGGTCCACGGGCCGGGCCTCGCCGCGGCTCTGCCGGTTGAACCGGGCGAGGTTGGCGCCCCGGACGAGATCGGGGACGTCACTGCCACTTGAACCACCTCACGCACGCGGCGACTGCGACCGCGGTCCAGCCCGCGAGCACGGGCAGCGGGGACGGCGGCAGCGCGCCGTCCAGGAACACCGAGCGCAGCCCGTCGGCGAGCGCGCCGGACGGAAGGAGTGCCGCCACGTCGCCGAGCGCGCCCGGCAGTTCGGCCGTCGGCAGCAGGACGCCCCCGCCGAGCAGCAGCAGCACCCACACCAGGTTCGCGCCGGCGAGCACCGCCTCGGCGCGCATCGTGCCCGCCATCAGCAACCCGAGCGCGGCGAACGCTGCGGTTCCCAGGACCAGGAGCGGGACGGCGAGCAGCAGCGACGTCGCGGACGGTCGCCACCCGAGCCACGCGGCAACGCCACCCAGGACGGCGAACTGGACGACCTCCACCGCGAGGACGGCGAGGACCCGTCCCAGCAGCAGTCCGGAGCGACCGAGGGGAGTGGTGCCGAGCAGACGCAGCACCCCGTAACGGCGGTCGAACGCGGTGGCGATCGCCTGGCCGGTGAACGCCGAGGACATCACCGCCATGGCGAGCACGCCGGGCGCGATGACGTCGACACGCTGGTGCCCGGCGGGTACGTCGAGCCCGATCAGCGAGGTGCGGGACATGGCGACCAGCGCGATCACCGGCAGCACGAGAGTGAGCAGCAGCTGCTCGCCGTTGCGCAGGGTCACCCTGGTCTCCCAGGCGGCCTGCGCGAGGACGCGGCGTGCGGCGGGTGGCGCGGCGTGGGTGCGCGTGGGGGTCTCCTGGCTCTGGACGGCGAGGGACCGGCTCGCGCGGGGCCCGTCGACAAAGGTCACCGCAGTGCCCGGCCGGTGAGGTCGAGGAACACGTCCTCGAGGCTGGCACGCCCGACGGCGAGCTGGTCGGGCATCAGGCCCTGGCTCGCGCACCACGCGGTGACCGTGGCCACGACCGCCGGGTCGACGTCGCCGGCGATGACGTACTCGCCGGGTCGAGTCTCGCCGATGGACAGGTGCGTCGGCAGGGACCGGCGGAGCTCCTCGAGGTCGAGGCTCGGCGCCGCGGTGAAGCGGATGCTGGAGGTTCCGTAGGAGCTGGTCAGGTGGGCGGGCGTGCCCTGGGCGACGACGCGGCCGTCGTCGACGATGACCACCTCGGAGGCGAGTCTGGTGGCCTCCTCCATGTCGTGGGTCGTGAGCAGCACGGCCACGCCGTCGGTGCACAGGTCCCGGACCACGTCCCAGACGGTGTGCCGGGCCTGGGGGTCGAGGCCGGCGCTGGGTTCGTCGAGGAAGACGAGCTCCGGGCGGCCCACCAGTGCCGCCGCCAGCGCGACGCGCTGTCGTTGTCCGCCGGAGAGGCGGCGGACGGCGGTGGCTGCGAACTGGTCGATGCCGAGGCGGGCGGCGAGCTCCTCCACGTCGGCGGGGGCGGCGTACAGGCGGGCGAGGTGCCGCAGCAGCTCCAGCGGCCGTGCCTGGTTGGGCAGCCCGCCGTCCTGCAGCATGACGCCCACGCGTGCCCGGTCGTCGGCACCCGTCTCGGCTGCGGCGCGTCCGAGCAGACGCACGCTGCCGTCGTCCGGGCTCCGGAGGCCGACGCAGCACTCGACGGTCGTGGTCTTGCCGGCGCCGTTCGGGCCGAGGAGCGCGGTCACGGCGCCGTGGTGCGCCTGCAGGTCGATTCCGCGGACGGCGGTGTGGTCGCCGTAGCGCTTGACCAGTCCCCGGACGTCGAGGGCTGGTTCGCGGATGGCGGGCACGTCATGAGTCTAGGTAGCGCCGGGGCGGGTCCGTCGCGCCGCATCCGGGGCCGGCAGCGGTGTGGTCGTGCGGTGTGGGTGGGATCACGCCAATCCCGCATTGGCGCAGGGTGGCCCTGCGCCAATTGGTCCGTCGTAGGGCCACCCTGCGCCAAACTCCGGGACCCTGCCTCGACGTTCAGCCGGAATTACGTCACAATGGTGTTGTGAATTACCCGGCCGTGCTTTCGACAGGCGTGGGTGCCACCGACACCGAGGTGAGCACCCGCGCGCGTGTCGCGCGTGCGGTGGGGGAGGACGGCCCGGTCACCGCATCCGAGCTGGCGATCAGCCTCGGGATCACCCCCGCAGCCGTCCGGCGGCACCTTGACGTCATGCTCGCCGAGGGGCTGATCACGGAGCACAGGCCGCCTGTGGCGCCCCGGCGTCGGGGGCGACCGGCGAAGGCGTTCGTGCTCACGGCGGCGGGTCACGCGGCCCTGACGAACACCTACGACGACCTGGCGGTGTCGGTGCTGAGGTTCATGGCCGAGCGCCACGGTCGGGACGCGGTCCGGGCTTTCGCCGCGGAGCGGGTGGCCGAACTGGAGGACCGGTACTCCAAGCGCGTGAAGGCGGCCGGTGAGGACGTCGTCGACCGCGTGGAGGCCCTGGCCGACGCACTTGCGAGCGACGGGTACGCCGCGACCAGCCGCCCCGTCGGGGACGGCGCGGCGGGCGCTGCGACGGCAGGTGCCGACGCCGGCTCGTCCGGCAGAGGGGCCACAGCCGCGAAACCAGCGGCGAACGCCCCGATGAAGGCGGTGCAGCTGTGCCAGGGACACTGTCCCGTGCAGCACGTCGCCACCGAGTTCCCCGAGCTGTGCGAGGCGGAGGCCGAGGCGTTCTCGCGCATGCTCGGCGTCCACGTCCAGCGTCTGGCCACGCTGGCACACGGCGCGCACGTCTGCACCACCCACGTGCCCGTCGTCACGCCCGCGACGCAGTGGACGAGCACGCGGTCAGCCACCACAGACCACGCCAACAGCAACACCCACGCCAACAGCAACACCCACGCCACCACAGACCACAGACCCAGACAGCAGCAGATTCCGTCCGGAAGGACCAGGTGATGACGACCGATATCGAGGCCCGGAACCCTGAGCTGAAGGGGCTCGGCACCTACGAGTACGGCTGGGCCGACTCTGACGACGCGGGTGCCAGCGCCAGGCGCGGCCTGGGCGAGGAGGTCGTCCGTGACATCTCGGCTCGCAAGAACGAGCCGGAGTGGATGCTGCGGACGCGGCTGAAGGCACTGCGGCTGTTCGACAAGAAGCCGATGCCGACGTGGGGCAGCGACCTGACGGGGATCGACTTCCAGAACATCAAGTACTTCGTGCGGTCCACCGAGCAGCAGGCCAGCTCGTGGGAGGAGCTGCCGGAGGACATCCGCAACACCTACGACCGGCTCGGCATCCCGGAGGCGGAGAAGCAGCGGCTCGTCGCCGGTGTCGCCGCCCAGTACGAGTCCGAGGTCGTGTACCACCAGATCCGCGAGGACCTGGAGGCGCAGGGCGTCATCTTCCTGGACACCGACACCGGTCTTCGTGAGCACGAGGACCTGTTCCGTGAGTACTTCGGCTCGGTGATCCCGCCCGGCGACAACAAGTTCGCCTCGCTCAACACGGCCGTCTGGTCGGGTGGCTCGTTCATCTACGTCCCGCCGGGCGTGCACGTCGACATCCCGCTGCAGGCCTACTTCCGGATCAACACCGAGAACATGGGCCAGTTCGAGCGGACGCTGATCATCGCCGACGAGGGCTCGTACGTGCACTACGTCGAGGGCTGCACCGCGCCGATCTACAAGTCCGACTCGCTGCACTCCGCGGTCGTCGAGATCGTCGTGAAGAAGAACGCCCGGGTCCGGTACACGACGATCCAGAACTGGTCGAACAACGTGTACAACCTGGTCACGAAGCGGGCGACCGCAGCCGAGGGCGCCACCATGGAGTGGGTCGACGGGAACATCGGCTCCAAGGTCACGATGAAGTACCCGGCCGTCTTCCTGCTCGGGGAGCACGCGAAGGGCGAGACGCTGTCGATCGCCTTCGCCGGCGAGGGCCAGCACCAGGACGCCGGCGCCAAGATGGTCCACGCCGCGCCGCACACGTCGTCCTCGATCACCTCGAAGTCGGTGGCGCGCGGCGGCGGGCGCACGTCGTACCGGGGTCTCGTGCAGGTCCTCGAGGGCGCCCACCACAGCAAGTCGACAGTGCGCTGCGACGCGCTCCTCGTGGACACCATCAGCCGGTCCGACACCTACCCCTACGTCGACGTGCGCGAGGACGACGTCGCGATGGGGCACGAGGCGACCGTGTCCAAGGTCAGCGAGGACCAGCTGTTCTACCTGATGTCCCGAGGCATGACCGAGGAAGAAGCCATGGCGATGATCGTGCGTGGGTTCATCGAGCCCATCGCCCGGGAGCTGCCCATGGAGTACGCCCTTGAGCTGAACCGCCTCATCGAGCTGCAGATGGAAGGAGCGGTGGGCTGACGCCGACGGACGCTGTCACCCATCACGACGCAGTCGCCCATCAAGCGCTCACGACTCAGCGATGAGCGACCCCACCCACGTCACGGAGGAGCCCACCATCAGCACCACCGACGAGCTCAGGCAGGAGCACGCCGTCGACCACGCGGCGCAAGCCCCCGCCGAGGTCACTCTCGACTCCTCGGCCAGCCCCGGCCCGGGCGCCGACCCGGATCAGCAACCGGGTCAGCACGGCCTTAAGGCGCACTCGCACGGCGGCGCCGTTCCGGACCAGTCCCGGGCGCAGCGGCTGACGTCGTTCGAGGTCGCGGACTTCCCGATGCCCACCGGACGGGAGGAGGAGTGGCGGTTCACCCCCGTGGACCGGCTCGGCGGCCTGCTGAACGCGGGCGACACGGACGCCGGCTCGCTCACCGTGACGGTCCAGGCGCCGGACGGCGTCACGCACCGCGAGGTAGGGACCGACGACAAGGCGGTGGGCAGTGGTTTCGTCCCTGCGGACCGCGCCGCCGTTGTCGCGTGGGCCGGAACGCAGAAGGCCCTGGTCGTTCAGATCCCGGCCGAGGCGCAGCTGACGGACCCCGTCGTGGTGCGCCTACAGGGCACCGGCGGTGCCAGCAGCCGCGCGAACACCCACACCGTCGTGGACGCCGGCCGGTTCTCGAAGGCGATCGTCGTGCTGGACCACCGTGGCTCGGTGCAGAACGGCGGCAACGTGGAGGTCCGGGTCGGTGACGGCGCAGAGCTGACCGTCGTCAGCCTGCAGCAGTGGGACAACGACGCCGTCCACCTGGCGCAGCACGACATCCTCGTCGGCCGCGACGCGACCGTGAAGCACGTCGCCGTGTCGCTGGGTGGCAGGGTCGTCCGACTGTCGACGAACGTCCGCTACGGCGGTCCGGGGGGCGACGCGACGCTCCTGGGGGTGTACTTCGCAGACGCGGGCCAGCACCTGGAGCATCGCTCGTTCGTGGACCATGCGGGCCCGCACTGCCGCAGCAACGTCGTGTACAAGGGCGCCCTGCAGGGGGACGGCGCCCATACCGTTTGGATCGGCGACGTCCTGATCCGCGCGGCGGCCGAGGGCACGGACACCTACGAGCTGAACCGGAACCTCGTGCTGACAGACGGCGCGCGGGCCGACTCCGTGCCGAACCTCGAGATCGAGACCGGGGAGATCGTCGGGGCGGGGCACGCCAGCGCCACCGGCCGGTTCGACGACGAGCAGCTGTTCTACCTGCAGGCCCGCGGCATCCCGGAGGACGAGGCGCGGCGCCTGGTGGTCCGGGCGTTCTTCGCCGACATCATCCAGCAGATCGGTGTCCCGCTCGATCCCCATTCGCAGATAGGTTTGACCACGCAGCGACGCCCCCACGCCCGATCGTGCCTTCGCATCCTCGTCCAGCGTAAAATCGCCGATCACCGTGCCCAGCGTATCTGACCGGGTGGCTCGGTTGATGTTGCTGTCGGGCGC
>JASBSH010000082.1 GCA_030149025.1 Actinomycetales bacterium
CGCAGCGGCTGCTCGACGGCACCACCCGCGACCCGCCCGTCGCGCAGGGCCCGACCGGCTGCCACGACCTGGTCCACGATCTCGGCGGTGGACATGTTCCGTGTCAGCCCGGCCTGGCCGGTGGCGCAGAAGGGGCAGTTCATGCCGCACCCGGCCTGGCTGGACACGCAGAGGGTGACGCGTCCGGGGTAGCGCATCAGCACGCTCTCCACGAGCGCGCCGTCGAACAGCCGCCACAGCATCTTGACGGTGGCGCCGTCGTCCGCATCCTGCGTGCGCACCGGCGTGAGCAGCGCAGGCATCAGCTGCCGCACGAGGTCGGCGCGATCCGCCTTGGGCAGGTCGGTCATCTCGTCCGGATCGCGGGTGAGGTGCTCGAAGTAGTGCGTGGACAGCTGCCTCGCGCGGAACCGTTTCGCACCCAGGTCCTGGACGACGTCAGCCCGCTCCTGCAGGGACAGGTCGGCCAGGTGCCGCGGCGGCTTGCCCCTGCGGGGCGCGACGAGAGTCAACTGCCCCGGTCGGGGAGGGCTGCCCGGCGTCCGCCCAGCGGTGGTCGCTGCGTCGGTGGTCGGTGCTTCGGCGGTCGGCTGTGCGGGAGAGGTCATGTCACCTCCATGGTCGCACGGCGGCCGGATCGAGTGGCTAGCCGGCGACCGGCACCAGCACGGCGAGCAGCACGTACGCCACCGGAGCCGTAACCAACAGGGAGTCGATGCGGTCGAGCATCCCACCGTGCCCGGGCAGCAGGGACCCCATGTCCTTGATACCGAGGTCCCGCTTCAGCAACGACTCGCTCAGGTCGCCCACCGTGGCGGTCGCCACCGCGGCCAGCCCCAGCACCGCCCCGGCCCACCACGTCCCGTCGAGCAGGAGGACGACGGACAGGATGCCGGCCGCGAGGCAGGCAAGAACCGAACCACCGAGTCCCTCCCAGGACTTCTTCGGGCTCACGGACGGGGCCAGCGGATGCCTGCCGGCCACTACGCCAACGGCGTACCCGCCGATGTCGCTGGCGATGGTCACGAGGATGAACACGATGATCCGCTTCGGCCCGTCGTCCGCGGCGAGCATGAGCATCGTGAACCCGGCCAGGAACGGCACGTAGGCGGCGGTGAAGACGCCTGCGGCGACGTCCCGGACGGCGCCCTGCACGCCCTCGACGACCCGCCAGAGCAGGAGCGCCAGCCCGGTCAGCGCGAACGCGACGAGCAGTGCCTCCTCCCCCGCCGCGAAGGCGGAGACCACCATGCCGAGGCTGCCGACGACAACGGGCACCAGCGGAACCCGGATGCGCCGCCCGGCGAACGCCTGCGTCAGCTCCCACACGGCGAGCGCCACGGCGACCGCCACGACGGCGACGAAGGACTCCTTGCGGATGAACAGGCTTGCCAGCACGAGAGCGCCGAGCAGCACGCCGACTCCGATGGCCGCGGGCAGGTTCCGTCCGGCTCGACTCGGTGACACGCTCGCCGACGCGCCGGTCCGCTGCTGCCTGCGTGTGCGCCGTCCCGGTTCGGGCGCC
>JASBSH010000084.1 GCA_030149025.1 Actinomycetales bacterium
ATCGGCGGCCGAGGACGCTATCGCGATGTTGTGCCTGCTCGACTGGCCCACCGACACGGCGAGGGCCGCTGTCGAGCACATCTGCGGCGCGTTGATGAAGGCCGGCACCCGCCAGTCCGCCTACGAGGCACTGCGCCGCGATCGGCACGCGCGGGCACTGCTCGACCTGCCCCGCCGTTCCTGGGCCGCACTGCTGAAAGCGCTGCTCGGGAACCCGCACCCGGCCTACGTCGCCACCAGCAGCGGTCGAGGTGTCCTGCTCCGGCTCCTGCTCGGCGAGACCCTCGACCTGCTGCTCCGCGACGACGACCTGATCCTCGCCCTCGCGCTCGCCGCTCCGAGCGGCGGAGGCGGTGAGTCGTCGTGACCGAGCCACAGATCGGCAGCATCCAACTCGGCCGCACCGTCGAGTCGATCCTCGTCGGCACACGGCACCGCGCCGACCTCGGCGACATCGACGCCCTCGCGGCATCTATAGGGCGCGACGGCCTGCTGCAGAGGCTCACGATCACCATCGACGGCGTGCTCGTGTGCGGGGCACGACGCCTGGCCGCGATCAAGAAGCTCGGCTGGCGCACCGTCAACGTGTGGGTTCGCAGCGGCCTGTCCGACCGGCTCGGGCAGCTCCTCGCCGAGCAGGACGACAACATGCTCCACAAGCCCTACACCCAGCTCGAAGCCGCCGGCCTCTACCGCGAGATCAAGCAGGTCATGGCCGAAGACGCCGCCCGACGGAAGTCCGCGACCCAGTTCAGCAGCGAGAACCAGCCCGGAAACGACGGTGGTGCAAACTTTGCACCACCGTCGAACGGGCCGCTCGGGAAGGCGCGGGAGCAAGCGGCGGCAATGATTCCAGGCGGCGCATCGCACACGACGCTGGAGAAGATCGGCTACCTCGAAGACATCGCCCACAACCCCGCTCAGCCAGAGGCGTTGCGCACCGAGGCTGCCGCCGGGTTGGGCCGGATCGAGGCTGGCGATCCCGTGCATCCGATCTACCAAGCGATCCGCGACGCCGACACCACCGCGCGGGAGCGGCGCGAGGCCGAGCTGCACGCCCGCGCCGAAGCAGCCGTAGCCCAGGCAAAGTCGATCAAGAAAGGCAAACGCACCCCACCCCGTCCATTGCCGCTCGTCACCGACGACGGGCAACCAGTCCGCTACCCAGTCCGGGCATTCGTGCAGACCTGGGGTGAACTGGCCGACTGGTGGACCCATTACGACGCCGACACCCTCGCAGCCGAGCTGACAGACGAGCAGTTCGAGAACTTCCTCGCCACCACCGACGGCACCGTCCGATTCGCAGACGCCCTCCGAGCCGCCCGCGAAGGCACGGCGGAGCGGCCACGACTCCGCGCGCTCTGACCACAATCCTCGGCGCCGGGTGCGCACCTGCTCGGCATGAGCCCCGCACCCACTGACACCCGGAACCGTCGCCGACTCGTCACCCTCATCGCCGCCGGTATCGTCCTGCTGCTCCTGGCCGGTGTCGGCGTCTACGGACTCCTCACCGGCCCACGCAGCAGCACCAACACCGATCCCGACGCGGAGCCCGGCCAGGTCACCACGTCACCGCCGACCGTGGTACCGAGCACACCCCGGCCGCCGCGGGTTCCAGCAGTTCCGCGTTCGGCCGATCCCGAGGTATTCGCGCAGGGCGTCGCGTCCACGCTGTTCGCGTGGGACACGGCTTCGGGGCTGTGGCCGCTGGACTACACCTCGGCGATCCTCGCCGTCGGTGACCCCAGCGGGGACGAACAGGCGGGGCTGGCCTCCGACGTAGCGACGTACCTGCCGACCCGTGACGCATGGATCGAGCTGCGGCAGTACGCCACCCGCCAGCACCTCACCATCGGCACCGCGTACGTCCCCGACGCCTGGGCCGACGCCGTCGCGCAAGCCCAGCCGGGGCAGCTCGCGGCAGGCACGACGGCCGTCACGATCGAGGGCACCCGGCATCGTGCCGGGGTCTGGAACGGCCAACCGGTGACCAGCGAGCATCCGGTCGCGTTCACCGTGTTCGTCGTCTGCGCACCGACCTACCCGACCTGCCACCTGCTGCGGCTCTCGCAGCTCGACAACCCGCTGCGCTGAAGAGGTTGTCGTGT
>JASBSH010000085.1 GCA_030149025.1 Actinomycetales bacterium
GACCATCGAGACGGCGGCCGGCACCCAGTGGCACGAGCGAACCCGGACTCTGTGTGCACATCGAAAGCGTTATCACTGGACTGGAACGACCGCACCTGCTAGGCATGGCCTTCATCACCCGGTGGTTCAGCGGTCACCTCACCTAGGAAATCGGGCGGGGCACTTGCGGCACACGGCTGCAACAACGTGAACGCCTACGTCCGCGCGCTCTGCGTTGACCACTCGCCCCAATGCTTGGCCGGCAACTGCAGGGGCGCGTTCGGAAAGCGGCTCGTGGACATCAAGCACTTGCTCGGAGGGTCTGTCTAGGCCCGTCGGAGGCGGTGGCACTGTAGTTCGCTCCGCTGGCGGTCATAAGGAAGCAGGCCGCTAGACCCAACCCCCGCACGCCCCGCCTACGGCTGATACAGGGGCCGACACGGCAGCCCGATCCCGAGCAAACCTCTCGTGCGACGACACACTGTGGACGTGGCGGACTGGTCGCGCTTACGCGCCACTCTTCGTCATGTCGAGGTCAGTCGTACCTTCGATTGGGATGAGCTCACGGCGCTCGCTGGGGAGCTCCCGCCCTCTGCCTACGCGCACTCCGCCTTCTGGAAGGGCACGAGGTCTCGCTGGGCGGGTTTCACAACGACAAACGTCAGAGTTGGCCACTCAGCGAGCTTCGTGCGCCGGTCCTCGGGGGTGATCGAGCCCCAGCGCTCCTCGATTGGAACGGCATCGGAGCCACCGTCGCGTAGGCGTTCCGCTCCAGCACGTCGTCCTTGTCGGCTGTGTGAAGCAGAAGCTCGAGACTCCGCCCCGGTGAAGGACCTCTACACCTCTCCCCTGTTCCTGTGAGAGCGCGCCTGTGCCGAAGACGTCTGACAGCGTGGATGCACAAGCATCTGCGCCTGACCACCGTCCCGGTCGAGGACGCCGATTCGCTTGACGCCCTTGAAACCCTGGTGCTCACGCGGCTCGACCCGCCACTCAACCTCAACAAGATGAGCAAGAGCGCGATCCGGAGTCGGCTGAGCGGACTGCGTCGTCAGTATGGCCGCCGGTCGAGGGGGAGGGTGACACCTTCAGTTGAGTAGAGAGGCGACCTGAGGCAGCGATACCCGTCCTACGCACGGACTGCCCCACCTGGCGGGGGGAAAGGCAGCCACTCGGGTTGACCGGCGCGCATGGCGCACATCCTGATCACTGGCTCCAGTTGCGGACTCAGCCGCCCCGCCGCGCAGTCACTGCTCGACGCCAGCCCCCAGGTCGTCGTCCACGCCCGCAACCGCGACCGGGGTCAGCGCCGTCCCGGACCTGCTCGACCGCGGCGCGCGCCACCATCGGTGACCTCGCCGACCTGACACAGACCCGCGACGTCGCCGAGCAGGCCAATGCCATCGGACTCATGGGTGCCGTGATCCACAACGCCGGCGTCTACCGCGGACCCGCCGTCGTGCCGGTCAACGTCGCCGCATCGTATGCGCTGACCGCTCTCATGGAGACCTGCTCGGGCTCGACTGGAGCGGACGGCGCGCGCGACCGGCACCTCCTCCGACAGCAAGCTGTTCGCCTTCGCCCGGCTCTGGCCGCAGGTCCTCAGCAACGCCGTCGATCCTGGCTGGGTCCCCACCAGGATGGGCGGTCCACATGCGCGGACGACTTCGCCCTCGGCCACCTCACCCAGGAGTGGCTTGCGGTCAGCGATGACTCCGCTGCGCTCACCAGTTCACTGGATCGCGTTGCAGCAGGTTCATCGCCCGAGTGTGCGTGGCGAACCGCTCTACGGACGCTCACGGTGCGGCGGCGTCCGCCTGAGTTGCAGCGACGCTGACCGCCGCGAAGGATGCCGACATGTCGGCTAACCGGACCACGGCCACCGTCCGTACTTGGTCCGCGGACCTGGGCGAGGGAGTGCTCGACTCGCCGGAGACACCCGGCGGGTGCTGGGGTGCTGACTCCGCCGTGGACGGGGACGGGCCGCTTCGCGCGGGACAGGTCGTCCACCTGGAGTGGAGGGCTCAACGCCACGATCAGTACGGGTACGTGGCCACCGCCATCGTCGTGGACCCGGCGCTGGAGAAGGCGGGCGGCTAGGCGATCGAGCAGCGCAGTCGCGCTTCTGGACATGGAGCCGATTACTTGCCTCGACAACAAATCGGGTATGTTTACTTGAAGGCACAACAACCGGTGGGTGCAGCGGGGCAAGCGGGTGGACACCCGCGCACGGCTGCAACCACGGGCTAACCGTCCTGAGCCTCCGGCCGATTCGACCCAACGTCCCTGGAAGGTATCCACCGCATGCGCACCCTGCTCCACCCCGCCTCGAAGGCGCCCGCCCTGACCGACCTCGCCCTGCTGCTCTCGCGCGTCGGGCTCGGCATCATCCTGCTCGCACATGGCTGGCAGAAGCTCAACGAGTGGACCCTCGACGGCACAGCCGCCGCCTTCGCGGACATGGGCGTCCCGGCCCCGACCGCTGCGGCGATGTTCAGCACCGCCGCGGAGCTCCTCGGGGGCGCCGCGCTGATCGTCGGGCTGCTCACACCGGTGTTCGCGCTGCTCAACATTGTGAACCTGCTCGGCGCGCTGGTGATCGTGCACGCCGAAAACGGCGTCTTCGTCACCAACAACGGCTACGAGCTCGTCCTCGCTCTCGCGGCCGGGCTGCTGCTGGTCGCGACGCTCGGCGCGGGAAAGCTCAGCGTCGACGGCCTGATCGGCCGCTCCGCCAACCTGTCCGGCACCCCGCGCACCGAGCGGGCTGAGTCCCAGGCAGTCGCGTGGTGACCGGCTTCCCGAAGCCCACCGTGGCGTGGGCCGCCCCAGATGACTCGGCCCGGCCGCTGGTGGTGCTGCTGCACGGCCGCGGCTCGGACGAGAGCGGCATCCTCGGCCTCGCCGACCACTTGCCGGAGGGGCCGTCGTACGCCGCGGTCCGCGCCCCCATCGGTGAGGGCGGCGGATACGCCTGGTTCGCCAACCGCGGCATCGGCCGCCCCGTCCCGGAGTCGCTGGCCGAGACGATGGCCTGGTTCCGCGTCTGGCTCGACGGCATCGCCCCCGCCGGGCGCCCTGTGGTCCTCGTCGGGTTCAGCGGCGGTGCGGCGTTCGCCGGTGGCCTCCTGCTGGCGCAGCCGCACCAATTCGCCGGGGCCGCGATCCTGTACGGCACCCTGCCGTTCGACGCGGGAGTTCCCGTGACACCGGCCCGGTTGGCCGGGGTGCCGGTCTTCGTCGCCCAGGGCGAGACCGACACCGTCATCCCCCGGGAGCTGCTGGACCGCACCTGGCGCTACCTGCTCGGCGACTCCGGCGCACCGGCCTACGCCCGCCGCGACCCCGGCGGCCACCAGCTGACTGCGGGCACCGCCGCCGAGCTGCGCGGCTGGATCGCGGAACGGCTGCAGTTCCTGACCTCCCGCGGCCCGCTCCCGGCCGGGCCGACGACGTGGCCCGCTCTGCCCGGCGGACAGCTGCCGGCCCGTGCCGGTGACCGACCGGCAGTGTCGTGGACGATCCCGCAGC
>JASBSH010000090.1 GCA_030149025.1 Actinomycetales bacterium
AACCCGTTTGGTGCAACATGAAACCCGGGTCCTGCTGTCACGCCTCTGGCACCGGGTATTTATTCACCACGCCGAGGTGTGGACGAGGCAGTCGGCGCAGGTTCCGAACACCTCCACCTCGTGCTCGACATCGGTGAACCCGTGCGCCGCGGCCACCTTCGCCGCCCACCGTTCGACGGGGTCGTCCTCGACCTAGACGGTGTGGCCGCAGCGTCGGCAGACGAGATGGTGGTGATGGTTGGGGCCGCACCGGCGGTAGGCCGCCTCCCCGTCGTCGGTGCGCAGCACGTCGACCTCACCGTCGTCGACCATCGCCTGCAATGCCCGGTACACCGTGGCGAGTCCGACCCGCGTGCCTTGTTCGCGCAGTTGGGCGTGGATCTCCTGAGCAGTGCGGAAGGTCTCCTGCCCCGCCAGGAACGCCTCGACCGCCGATCGCTGCCGGCTGGCCCGTCGACGACTCGCCGCGGTGTTTGCGCTGTTCTCGGTGGACTCGGCCGTCACCTCAGTGCTCGTGAGATCAGTGCTCGTCATAGTGGCCTCCGTGCACCGCATGCCGATGCCCGTCGTGGACGAAGTCGACGTGGTCGCCGTGCACCACCGTCGGGTGGCCGCAGTCATCGCCGTGCTCGTGCGGGTGGTACTCACGGCCCCGGTCCCGCCGGGCGCCCAATCTGCGTCGGAACGCGGTGGTGAGGGCAGCCAGGAGGAACACGGCGATGGTCAGGCTGACGATCGTCCCACCGGACGGGGTGTTGGTGTAGTACGACGCCGTCACACCGAGCACGCTGGTCAGGATGCCGACGACCACCGCGGTCACCATCGTGCTGCGGAAGCTCCGCGACGTCAGTTGCGCAACAGCGTTGGGCACGATCATGAGGGCGCTGATCAGCAGCAGTCCGACAACGCGCATCGAGACCACGACGGTGACCGCCGTGAGCACCGCGAGCAGCAGGTTCAGGGCGAGCACGTTCATGCCCGTCGCTCGCGCGTACTCCTCGTCGTTGCTGACGGCGAACAATCGGGGGGCAAGAGTCAGCACACTGCCGAGGACCACTGCGGCCAAGACGGTGAAGACCACCAGGTCGGACGTGGTCGTGGTCGTGATCGCACCGAACAGGTAGCTGTTCAGGTTCGCCGGCGTTCCGTTGGGCGACATGCTGATCAGCACCACACCGCCCGCGATGCCGCCGTAGAACAGGACCGCGAGCGCGACGTCGCCGCTGGTCCTGCCGTAGGCGCGCATCAGCTCGATCAGCACCGCACCGGCAACCGCTGCGATGAGAGCCGTCCAGACAGGGCTGCTTGACGTCAGCACCCCGAGCGCGACACCGCTGAGGGCGACGTGCCCCATGCCGTCGCCGATCAGCGCCAACCGCCTCTGCACCAGGAAGGTGCCCACCACCGGCGCGGTCAACCCCACGAGAAGCGCCGCGATGAGCGCGCGCTGCATGAACGCGAACTCGAGGATCTCCATCGCTCACCCACCCAGCCGCGGGTCGGCCACCCAACCCGGCGTGACGTCGTCCTCATGGTCCTCGTCCGGGTGGTGCGCGTGCTCGGCGCCCTCCAGCACGGCGTCCGAGGCACCCACCATCGAGCTGAGGAGCGGACCGTCGTACCGCTTGCGTCCCTCCTGGAGGACGACTGCGCGGGTGACCATCGGGACGAGGGGGCCGATCTCGTGACTGACGACCAGCATCGTCACCCGGTGGTCAGCGAGCCGGCGCAGTGTCGCGGCCAGAGACCGCTGGTGGGAGACGTCGACGCCCGCGGTGGGCTCATCCATCACCAGGACGTCGGGTTCGCTCGCCAGCGCCCGCGCGATGAGCACCCGTCGCTGCTGGCCCCCGGACAGCTCCCCGACCGGCGTCTTCATGCGATCGCTCAAGCCCACGGTCTCGACGGCGCGCTCCACCGCCGCCCGGTCGGTCGCGCCGAGGCGGTGGAACCACCCCAACCGAGGCAGCCGCCCGCTGGAGACGACCTCCCGGACGGTCGACGGCAGGGCGCTGCCCGCCGTGTGCCGCTGGGGCACGTAGCCGATCCTGGCCCGGTCGTGGAAGCGGTTCGCCTGGATCCCGAAGAGCTCTAGCGTGCCGCCCTGCAGCTGGGCCAGACCGAGAATCCCCCGCACCAGCGTCGACTTGCCTGATCCGTTGGCGCCCAATACCGCCACGACTTCCCCCGGCATCAGGTCGAAGTCGAGATCACGTACCACCGCGAGGTCGCCGTAGCCGATCGATGCGTGCCGCAAACGGACGACAGGCGTCAGCTGCCCTCCGGTGGCGTTCATGAGCAACCTTGACCTGCACGCAGCGTCGCCAGATTGCTCTTCATCACCTCAACGTAGTTGCTTCCGGCAGACGCCTTGGTGAGACCCTCGAGGGGGTCGAGGACGGCGGTGCTGGCGCCGGTCTCGTCGGCGACGGTGCGGGCCACGGCAGGATCCACGAGCGTCTCGTAATAGACCGTCGTGACGTTGTTCTCCTCGACGAATCGCGTCACGGCCTTGAGCTGCTGCGGGCTCGGCTCGCTCTCCGGTGAGAGGCCGCTGATGCCGACCTGGTCGAAGTCGTAGCGAGCCGCGATGTAACCGAAGGCCGCATGGCTGGTGACGAGATTTCGGTTCCGGCACGTGGCGAGGCCGGAGCGGAACTCCTGGTCGAGCGACTCCAGCTCACGGCGGAGCTGCTCGGCGTTGGCGCGGTAGTCCAGTGCGTTGGGCGGGTCGACCTGCTCCAACCGTCCGGCCACGGCATCGGCCACATCCGCCAGCCGCGTGGGGTCGAGCCAGAAGTGGGGGTCGATCGCCCCGGTGCCCCGGCCGTCCCCGGCCTGGCCGTTCGTGCCGGCGTCCCCGGCCGGGGTGCTCGCGCCGCCCTCCGGTGGCCCCTGCAGGTCCAGTCGGGCGCTGGCGGTGACGTCCAGCGCCGCCCCACCGGGGGCGGATGCAACGGCGTCGTCGACGGCGGGCTGGAACCCCTTGAGGTACACCACCAGGTCCGACTCGCCGATGCGTGCGACGTCCCTGGGCGCCAGCTCCAGGTCGTGCGGTTCGACACCGGGTTTCGTCAGGTCGGTCAAGTTGACGTTCCCGGCGCCCACACGCGCCACCACGAACGCCAGAGGGTAGAAGCTGGCTGCGACGTCGACGCTCGTGGCTGCGGCTGCGTCGGTGTCACCGTCGGATGCGGAGCCGCACCCACTGAGCAGGAGGGCGAGCACGGCGGGTGCCGCGCCGAGGCGCAGGGTCGAGCGCCACCGGGCTCGCAGCGAGCCACCATCAGGGTGAGACATAGAATCATTCTCACTTGCCGCCGACAACCGGGTCAAACCGGGTTGGCTGGATCAGCGGAGGATGCGGCTCACGGCCACGCCAGCAGGCCCACCAGGACGGCGACACGCAGCACCCGCTGCATGGGCGCCAGAGCGGGCCATGCCAGGTAGCTCAGCCAGCCCAGGAGCGCCAGCGCGGGAAGCAGGCCGAGGGCCGACCACCGGTTGTCCGCCAGCATGGCCGCGAGGACGCCGACCCCGACCAGGGCGGCGACGATGAACGCCCGCACGCCGGAAAGCTGTTGCAGGACCGGCTCGGACGCCTGCACGACACGGGTGCGGTGAGTCATCGGCTGGCCGACCGGACGGTCCGCGGAGCCGTCGCCCGGGTGCGCCGACGGCTGGTTGCCGGGCGGCTGACCGCGGTCACGATCGGCGGGCATGCCAGCATCGTCGCATGCTGGTCGTCAACAGGTACCGCGTCGCCGCCGGCGAGGCCGACGAGTTCGAAGGGGCGGCCCGTCGGGCGCTCGCGGCGCTCGGTGCGAGGCCGGGGTTCGTGGCCGGGCAGGTCGGGCGCAACGTCGACGATCCGGACCTCTGGGTGATGAGCACGCGCTGGCAGTCCGTGGGCGCCTACCGCCGGGCGCTGTCGGCATATGACGTGAAGCTGAATGCGATACCGCTGATGTACCAGGCGATCGACGAGCCCAGCGCCTTCGAGGTGCTGCTGGAGCAAACCGGGGACCGGGTCGCGGCGTTCGCCAGCGACCGGGCTCCCGATAACCTGGGGCGTCCTGGTCGCGCCTGACGGCCAGAGCCCTACCCGCCCCGGACCCACGAGTTCCGCCGACATCCAGCCGGATGGAGTGAGCACCCACCATGGCCGCAGCAGCCAGCCGCATCGAGACCGTCGTCAGCCTGTGCAAGCGCCGGGGGTTCGTCTACCCCTCCGGGGAGATCTACGGCGGCACCCGGTCGGCGTGGGACTACGGGCCTCTCGGCGTGGAGCTCAAGGAGAACATCAAGAAGCAGTGGTGGCGCTCGATGGTCACCGGCCGCGACGACGTCGTGGGCATCGACTCGTCGGTGATCCTGCCGCGTCAGACCTGGGTCGCCTCGGGGCACGTGAGCGCGTTCAGCGACCCGCTCACCGAGTGCCAGTCCTGCCACAAGCGGTTCCGCGCGGACCACTTGGAGGAGGAGTACGAGGCGAAGAAGGGCCGGCTGCCCGAGAACGGGCTGGCAGACATCGCCTGCCCGAACTGCGGCACGCGGGGCGCGTGGACCGAGCCACGCGAGTTCAACATGATGCTGAAGACCTACCTCGGTCCGGTGGAGGACGAGTCCGGCCTGCACTACCTGCGGCCAGAGACCGCTCAGGGCATCTTCGTCAACTTCCTCAACGTGATGTCCAGCGCCCGCAAGAAGCCGCCGTTCGGCATCGGCCAGATCGGCAAGTCCTTCCGCAACGAGATCACCCCCGGCAACTTCATCTTCCGCACCCGTGAGTTCGAGCAGATGGAGATGGAGTTCTTCGTCGAGCCCGGCACGGACGAGGAGTGGCACCAGTACTGGATCGACACCCGCATGCAGTGGTACGTCGACCTCGGGATCTCCCCGGACAACCTGCGCCTGTACGAGCACCCGAAGGAGAAGCTCTCCCACTACTCCAAGCGCACCGTCGACATCGAGTACCGCTTCGGCTTCACCGGGTCGGAGTGGGGTGAGCTCGAGGGCATCGCGAACCGCACCGACTTCGACCTCAAGACGCACACCGAGCACTCGGGCGTGGACCTGTCCTACTTCGACCAGGCGAAGGGTGAGCGCTGGACGCCGTACGTCATCGAGCCGGCAGCGGGCCTGTCCCGGTCGCTCATGACCTTCCTCGTGGAGGCCTACGCCGAGGACGAGGCGCCGAACGCGAAGGGCGGGGTGGACAAGCGGGTGGTGCTGCGCCTCGACCCTCGGCTCGCGCCGGTGAAGGCGGCGGTGCTTCCGTTGTCCCGCAACGAGAACCTCTCCCCGAAGGCGCGTGACCTTGCCGCCGAGCTGCGCCGCTACTGGAACGTCGAGTTCGACGACGCAGGTGCGATCGGCCGCCGCTACCGCCGGCAGGACGAGATCGGTACGCCGTTCTGCCTGACCGTCGACTTCGACACCCTCGAGGACCAGGCCGTCACGGTGCGCGAGCGCGACTCCATGGCGCAGGAACGCGTTGCCCTCGACAAGGTGTCGGAGTACCTGGCCGCGCGCTTGCCCGGCTGCTGAGGGCGGGCCCCGCCCGCGCGCTCTGCACCGCCCCGCCCGCGCCTGCCCTGCCTCGCAACGCCACGGAGTGCCTCCGCGGCCTATGGAACGCCGCGGAGGCACTCGGTGGCACGTCGTGGACGCCGCGAACCTCCGCAGTAGCGCCTTTTGCACCCGCTTCGCGGCCGTCGTCGACCCCAGAAAGGGTGCTGACACCTGCGACGTCTCGCGCCTACGCTCGGAGCCGGGGTCGGCACCAGCCGGGAGGGGGTGACCCCGGAAGGTCGCCCGCGGAAGGTGCCGACATGGACCGGAGCGATCAGTCGGTCAACCCGCTCAAGCCCGTCATCCTGACCCAGTGCGGCGTGCCGGACCGCCGTCGCATGGTCGAGCGCGAGCTGGGCCGCCGCTACGGACAGGACTACGACGTGCTGATCGCGTCGTCGCGGAGCGAGGCCGCGGCCATGCTGGAGGCGCTCTCGGCCGACGGTCGCGCCGTCGCCCTGGTGCTCGCGGACGACGCCACGCCCGTCGACGGTGCGACGAGCCTGTTCGCTTTCGCCCGGCACCGCTTCCCGGATGTCCGTCGAGGCCTGCTCATCGAATGGGGCGAGTGGGCAGATCGCCAGTGCGCCACCTCGGTGCTCCATCTCATGGCCACCGGCCAGATCGACTACTACGTGATCCGCCCCTGGCGCGGGCCGGATGAGTACTTCCACCGCACCGTCACGGAGTTCCTGCTCGAGTGGGAACGCGCGTCGGGCAGCCGGCCGCACGAAGTGACCCTCGTCGGCGCCCCACGCTCCGCCCGCGTCCACGACCTGCGCAGCCTGCTGGCGCGCGGCGGCGTGCCGCACTCCTTCGTCCCCGGGGACTCCGAGGAGGGGCGCCGACTGCTCGCCCAGAACGACATGCGTGACGACGTCCCGATGGTGCTGCTGCACGACGGGCGGGTCCTGCGGGACCCGACGAACACCGAGCTCGTGCAGGCCTACGGCGTGGACACCGAGGTTGCCGCCCTCGTGGAGCGCGACCTGGTAGTGGTGGGCGCCGGGCCGGCGGGGCTGTCGGCGGCGGTGTACGCGGCGTCCGAAGGCCTGTCCGTTCTCGTGCTCGAGTCCGAGGCGATCGGCGGTCAGGCCGGGTCCAGCTCGCTGATCCGCAACTATCTCGGGTTCGCGCGTGGCATCAGTGGTGCCGAGCTCGCGCAGCGCGCCTACCAGCAGGCGTGGGTGTTCGGCGCGACCTTCGCGCACACCAGGGAAGCGACGGGGCTGCACCCCGGAGGCGACCGGCTGATCCTGGACGTCGCTCCCGACCGCCAGGTGCACGCCAGAGCCGTCGTCCTGGCGACCGGCGTTTCCTACCGACGGCTCGGGGTGCCGGAGCTCGAGGCGCTGTTCGGGGCGGGGGTGTACTACGGCGCGTCGGGGGTCGAGGCGCAGGCGCTCCGGGACCGGGTCGCACACGTGGTCGGAGGTGGGAACTCCGCCGGGCAGGCTGCGCTTCACCTCGCCCGGTACGCGAAGTCGGTCAGCCTCCTCGTGCGCGCAGAATCGTTGGCCGAGAGCATGTCTCGCTACTTGATCGACGCTCTCGCGGCTGCTGGCGTGCAGGTTCGGATGGGCATCGAGGTTGTCGGCGGGGGTGGGCACGGCAACCTCGAGCACATCCGGCTGCTCGACCGCAGGACGGGTACCGAGACGACCGAGCCAAGCGACGGGCTGTTCGTGCTGATCGGGGCCGAGCCGCGCACCGGCTGGCTGCCCGAGACCCTGCTGCGCGATCGATGGGGCTACGTGCTCACCGGTGAGGACGTGCTCGCCGAAGGCGGCCGCCGCGCCTGGCCGCTGAACCGCCCACCTCGCCCTCACGAGGCGTCCATCCCCGGGGTGTTCGCGGTGGGCGATGTCCGGCGGGGGTCGGTGAAGCGGGTGTCCTCCGCCGTCGGCGAAGGAGCGGTGGTCATCTCGGAGGTGCACGCGCACATCGGCGAGCGCGCCGTCCCCTCACTGGCCCCGGCCGGGGCCCGACCGGTGAGGTGACCGGTGACGGGGGCAGCGCTGCCCGCGCGTCCCGTGCCGGGTGTCGGTCTGGAATCCGGAGCACCCGGACGGCGGCAACTCGCGTTCTCGGCGTTGGTCCTGTCCCTGCCCCTCATCGGGTTCGTCCTGCTCGTCGTCCGGCCCCAGCTGGACGGCCAGTGGCAGCACCACCCGGCGCACTTCTGGCTCGTGCTGGCCGCCGGAGGGCTCAACGCGGTGCTGGCGTATGCGACGGGTGCTGCCGCGAGGCGACGGGGGGACGCGCGGGTAGTGCTGGTGTCGCTGGCCTTCCTGTCCGCCGCCGGGTTCCTGGGGCTGCACGCCCTGGCCACACCGGGGGTTCTGCTGCCCACGACGAACGCGGGGTTCGCCCTCGCCACACCCCTGGGCCTGGCCGTGGCCTCGGTTTTCGCGGCGGCCTCCAGCCTCGACCTGAGCCCCGGTGCCGCGGGCTGGGTCGTTCGGCATGCGTCGGCGCTGCTGTGGGGACTCGTCACCGTGCTGGTCGCCTGGGGCGTCGTGTCGCTGGCCGCGACCGGGCCGCTCGACGACCCGACTGCTCCCGAACGTGCCTCCGGCCCACTGGTGGGCCTCGCCGCCGTGGGTTTCGTGCTGTACGGCCTTGCCGTCGTCCGGTACCTGCGGCTGGCAGCCCACGTGGGATCCTCGCTGGGGTTGGCGATGGCGGCCGCGTTCACGCTGCTCGCCCAGGCCGAGGTCGCGGTCGCCTGGGGCCGTAACTGGCACATGTCGTGGTGGGAGTGGCATCTGCTGATGCTCGCTGCCTTCGTCGTGGTCGCCGTGGCTGCACAGCAGTCATGGCGGGAGGAGCGGTTCGTAGGTCTCTACCGCGACGACACGGCGTCGGGGCAGCGTGAGGTCTCGGTGGTGTTCGCCGACCTGCAGGGATTCACGACGTTCTCCGAGGCGCACGCGCCGGTCGAGGTGACGGACATGCTCAACACCTACTTCACGGAGGTGATCCCGCCCGTCGTGCGGCGCTTCGGCGGTGACATCGACCGGATCGTCGGTGACGCCATCATGGCCACCTTCAACACCCGCGGTGACCAGCCGGACCACGCCGAGCGCGCTGCGGGGGCTGCCCTGGCCGTCCAGTCGGCGGCCAACGCCGTCGCCGACCGTCATCCCGGCTGGCCCCGGTTCAGGGCCGGCGTGAACACCGGACCGGCTGCAGTGGGTGTGCTGGGGGCGGTCGGCGGGCGCACCTTCACCGTGATCGGGGACGCGGTCAACGTCGCCGCACGGCTGGAGGGGCAGGCGCCCGTGGGTGGGGTGGCGATCGGTGGCGAGACGTTCCGGAGGTTGACGGGCGCGACGACCGAGCCGCTCGGACGCTTGAAGGTCAAGGGTCGTGAGGAGCCCGTGGAGGCGTACGGCCTGCTCCACCTCGGCCTGGGGCCGTCGGCGCCGCCCAGTAGGGCGACGCGTAAAACCACCATGGGCAGGCTTCTGATGCAGGGTGCCGCCTTTGCCCGCCGGCGGCGGGCAAACGACTGGGCACCGCGCTGAGAATTTCCGTAGAGGAGTCTTGACACTCTAGTCCGAGTGAGAGTAAACGTGGCGGCCTCTCCTCCTACACGGTGTCATGGGTAATCAGAGGCTTGCGATGACTCCTTTGGTCAGGGCACCCCAAAGCCTCGCGTCTCAGGACGAGGTCGCGTTGCGCATTCTTCTGCCCGGCCGGTCCCGCGACGGGTCACTTCATTCGTGGGCGCAGATCGCCTTGGACAGCGCCTTTCCTGGCGAGGTGAATGGCTACACGGACTGGAGCGAGCTTGTGGAGCTCCGTCGGGGCGTCGACCCGACGTCACTTCCGATAGCTGCAGCCGGGTGGATCGACCCTTCCACCGGCAGACGTCTGGAGCATGCGTTGGGCCCACGAGCAAAGCGTCCATGGGGATGGTGGAGGGCCCGTGGAACGCGTGCTGCAAACACGCCCGACGAAATCTTCGAATCGCTGAACCTTCTCCTCAGATCGCTGGGGTCCCGCTTCTCGGGAAGGGCGGCCAGCCAAGACGTTGCATTTGAAGCTCCACCCTATGCAGATTCCATCCTTATTACGTGCCCACCTGACGTCGCGGAGGCGCTTTACGCAGAGGGCCTTGAAGCGCATCGTGTGAGCCGGTTGCGAGAGATCCCAATCTGGACCGATTGAGACCGACAGGGATGGGACGCCTCAAGCGTCGTGTGAAGTCCGTGGACGCGTACCGGCTCCTTGCGCTCGCAGCGGGTGGCGTTCCCACCAGCGCAGCAGCTCGAGCAGGGCAATCGCCGGAGCGCGGAGAGCCCGGCGACCAGGAGCTGTGACAGCCAGTCGCCCAGGTCCAGGGTGGAGAAACGCAGCGGCACAGTCAGGGCGACGACGCAAGACCACCATGCAGGCAAGCAGCAGCCACTTCCAGGCGTCAGCGGCGCGGCGACCGTGCGGAGCACCGACATGGAGAATCGCAAACAGCGCCATGAACGCTCTCGTGCGGTGCCGCGCCAGGGAGCTCGAGCTCTGAGCCTGGGATGCCGTAGGGCGACGAGCGAACCGAGACAGGCCATCGATGCTGGTCAGCCGCACGAGACCTTCAGGGACCAGCGTGATGACACCGGCGACCGACCCCAGCACGGCGCTGCGAAGGTCCTGGCCGGACAGGATCAGCTGGGTCATCACCAGGAGCACCGAGGTCGGCACGAGGAACCACGTGACACCACGCAGGAACCGGTTCAACCCACCACGCAGCTCCCCACCGCACGATGCTGGACAGGGAGCGGCTCGCCGGTTCGCCAATGTCGTTCACTGCGCCGTCGGCGACCCGTTCGGCCACCTCGCACGCAGTGAGCCCGACCGGCAACGCCAGGACCTGCGACGAGCGCCACGGAGCGTCGCGCTGGGGTGCCGGAGGTGGCTGGCTCACTGGGTTGGTGCTGGCGGACATGTCAGGCGGCTCCCGACGGCGGGTGCGGCAGCCACTCCATGCAAGCGCCGGGACCGTGCTCGCGTCAGGGGCGAAGCTCGGGCGTCTGCGAGAATCGGAGACATGCCACCCGTCCTGCCACCCCTGCGCATCGGTCGGCACACGGCCGACGCCCCGGTCGTGCTGGCGCCGATGGCGGGCATCACGAACCAGGCGTTCCGCGCCCTGTGTCGCAGCTTCGGCCCGGGCGGCGTGTACGTCAGCGAGATGATCACGTCGCGGGCGCTCGTCGAGCGCACACCCGAGTCGATGCGGCTCATCAAGCACGACCCGGACGAGAGCCCCCGCAGCGTGCAGCTGTACGGCGTCGACCCGGTGACCGTCGGCGCGGCGGTCCGGATGCTGGTCGACGAGAACCACGCCGACCACATCGACCTCAACTTCGGCTGCCCCGTGGCCAAGGTGACGCGTAAGGGCGGCGGCGCTGCCCTCCCGTGGAAGTCGGGGCTGTTCAGGGCGATCGTGCGTGCCGCCGTCCGGGCCGCTGAACCTGCCGGCGTGCCCGTCACGGTGAAGATGCGCGTCGGCGTCGACGAGGACCACATCACCTACCTGGACGCCGGCCGCGCGGCTACCGAGGAGGGCGCCGCGGCCGTGGCGCTGCACGCGCGCACCGCGGCGCAGTACTACTCGGGCACCGCGGACTGGGACGCGATCAGCCGCCTCCGCGACGCTCTCCCCGCACACGTGCCGGTGCTCGGTAACGGGGACATCTGGTCCGCCGAGGACGCCGTCGCGATGGTGACGAAGACGGGTTGCGACGGCGTCGTCGTCGGCCGGGGCTGCCTGGGCCGGCCGTGGCTGTTCGCGGACCTCACCGCGGCGTTCGACGGCCGTCCCGACCGGGTGCGTCCCGACCTCGTCACCGTCGCGCGCACCCTGCGCCGGCACACCGATCTGCTCGCGGAGCACTACGGCGAACAGGAGCGGGCCTGCCGCGACATCCGCAAGCACATCGCCTGGTACTTCAAGGGTTACCCGGTCGGCAACCGCATCCGCACCGGGCTCGCGACCGTCCCGACCCTCGAGCGGATGGATGAGCTGCTCGCCGAGCTGGACCTGACGATGGACTACCCCGGTGAGCCGGCCGAGGGTCCACGCGGACGCACCGCCTCTGCGAAACGCGTCGCGCTGCCCGACGGGTGGCTCGACTCCCGAGAGCTCACCGGCGCCTCCCTCGATGCGATCCGCGAGGCCGAGCTGTCGGTCAGCGGCGGGTGAGGCGATGCGGTTCCTGTTCCGCCTGGTCCGCAACGTCGTCGTCCTCGTCCTCACGCTGGTCATTCTGCTCGCGGCAGTCACCGCCGGCAGGGTCGTTCTGGCCGCCCAGCAGGACGACAGGCGGGCCAGCGACGTCATCGTGGTGCTCGGCGCCGCGCAGTTCAACGGCCGCCCGGGTCCGTATCTCGAACCACGGCTTCAGCACGCGAAAGACCTTTACGACCAAGGCATCGCGCCCGTGATCGTCACGACCGGCGGCTCCCTGCCCGGCGACCCGTTCTCCGAAGCGAGCGCGGGAGAGAAATGGCTCGAAGCGCAAGGCGTGCCGGAGCGCTCGGTGCTTGTGATTCCTCAGGGAAGCGACACACTCAGCAGCATGCTCGCCACCGGTGAGGCCATGCGCCAGCAGGGCTGGGACTCTGCCGTGGTCGTCACCGACCCGTGGCACTCCCTGCGGTCGACGGAGATGCTGGACTACGCAGGCATCGACGCCGTGGCCTCGCCGACACGTACAGGGCCCTCGAACGACGGGGTGTGGGCGGCCGTCAAGTACACGGCGCGGGAGACCGGGGCGTACCTGAACTGGTACTGGCAGCGGGTGACCACGTGACCGACGGGTACGGGGACGGCGACCGCGAGCGTTGGGCGCCCGAACCGCGGAAGAGCTCGGCCAGGGGTGATTTCGCGCGTGACCGCGCCCGGATCCTGCACTCGTCGGCGCTGCGCAGGCTGGGGGCGAAGACGCAGGTGGTCGGTCCGGGGACGGACGACTTCGCGAGGACCCGCCTCACCCACAGTCTCGAGGTGGCTCAGGTCGGTCGGGAGCTCGCCAGGTCGTTGGGCTGCGATCCCGATGTGGTGGACGGCGCGTGCCTGGCTCACGACCTGGGTCACCCTCCGTTCGGTCACCACGGTGAACGCGTGCTGAACGAGATCGCCTCGGACATCGGTGGTTTCGAGGGCAACGCTCAGACCCTGCGCCTCCTGACCCGCCTGGAGCCGAAGGTGGTCGTACCCGGTGGTCCCGCCGGGCCCGGACGTCCCGTCGGTCTCAACCTGACCAGAGCCAGCCTGGACGCCGCCACGAAGTACCCGTGGACCCGTGACAACGCTCCCGCCGGCAACGGCCCCGGGGGTGGGCCGAAGTTCGGCGTCTACTACGAGGACATGGAGGTCTTCGACTGGCTGCGCAAGGGAGCCCCTGATCACCGCCGCTGCGTCGAGGCCCAGGTGATGGATCTCGCGGACGACATCGCCTACAGCGTCCACGACATCGAGGACGCCGTCGTTGGCGGCTGGCTCGACCCCGCCCGGCTCGCCGCCGACGCCGACCGGGAAGCGGTCGTGCGGACCGCGGTCGGCACGTACTGCCCGACGGCGACCGAGCAGCAGGCGCTCGACGCGCTCGACCGGTTGCGGTCCGCCCCCTACTGGGTGGACACGTTCGACGGCAGCCGCGCGGGACTGGCGGCGTTGAAGGACCTGACGAGCCAGCTCATCGGCCGGTTCTGCGCGGCGGCGGAGGAGGCGACCCGGGACCGGTACGGGGACGGACCGCTCACGCGCTACGAGGCTGACGTCGTCGTGCCCGAGGAGACGGCCCACGAGATCGCCGTCCTCAAGGCGACGGCCGCGGTCTTCGTCATGTCCGCGAAGGGGCGAAGAAGTGTGTACGCGAAGCAGCGGCGGGTGGTGACCGAGCTGACCGATGCGCTGATCAGCCGCGGGGCGGCGTCCCTGGAACCGGCGTACGCGGCCGACTTCAGGGCCGCACCCGACGACGCCGCCCGCCTGCGCACGGTGATCGACCAGGTCGCGACCCTCACCGATGCGAGCGCGATGGCCTGGCGCAAGCGGCTCTGCCGGCCTGTGCGGTAGGACGTCCACCTAGACTCCGCTCGTGGCCGGCCGGATCCGACGTGAGGACGTGGACGCCGTCCGCGAGCGCTCCCGGATCGAGGAGGTCGTGGGCGAGCACGTGACGCTGCGGCCTGCCGGCGTGGGTTCCATGAAGGGCCTGTGCCCGTTCCACGACGAGCGCACCCCCTCGTTCCACGTGCGGCCGCAGGTCGGGTTCTTCCACTGCTTCGGCTGCGGGGAGGGCGGCGACGTCTTCACGTTCCTGCAGAAGATCGACCACCTCACGTTCACGGAGGCGGTCGAGCGGCTGGCCACCAAGACCGGGATCCAGCTCCGCTACGAGGACGGGGACGGCCCGCGGCGGGACCAGGACCCGAACCGCCGTCAACGCCTGCTCGACGCGCACCGGGTGGCCGAGGAGTTCTACTCCGAGCAGCTGAACGCCCCGCACGCCGCGCCCGGCCGCCGCTTCCTGGCGGAGCGCGGCTTCGACCAGGCCGCGGCCGAGCAGTTCGGCGTCGGGTTCGCGCCGCAGGGCTGGGACGCGCTGACCCGGCACCTTCGCGGCCGGGGTTTCACGGACGCCGAGCTGGTCACCTCCGGGCTGCTCAGCGCCGGGTCGGGCCGGGGCCCCTACGACCGGTTCCGGGGGCGGCTGGTCTGGCCGATCCGCGACATCACCGGCGCCACAGTCGGGTTCGGCGCCCGCAAGCTTCTGGAGGAGGACCAGGGCCCGAAGTACCTGAACACGCCGGAGACGCCGATCTACCGCAAGTCCCAGGTCCTCTACGGCGTCGACCTGGCCAAACGCGACATCGCACGCCGCAAGCAGGTCGTCGTCGTCGAGGGCTACACGGACGTCATGGCCTGCCACCTGTCCGGTGTACCGACCGCAGTCGCCACCTGCGGTACGGCCTTCGGCACGGACCACATCAAGATCGTGCGCCGGCTGCTGGTGGACGACGACGCCTACTCCGGCGAGGTGGTGTTCACGTTCGACGGCGACGAGGCGGGCCAGAAGGCGGCGCTTCGGGCCTTCGAGCAGGACCAGCGGTTCGTGGCGCAGACTTTCGTCGCGGTCGAGCCGCACGGCCTCGACCCTTGCGACCTCAGGCAGACCAAGGGGCCGGACGCGGTGCAGGCGCTGGTGGCGAGTCGGCAGCCGCTGTTCGAGTTCGCCATCCGCACCACCCTCGCCCGGTTCGACCTGGACACCGCCGAGGGCCGGGTTGCGGGGCTGCGGGCCGCCGCCCCGGTCGTCGCCGCGATCCGGGACCCGGCGCTGCGGCCCGAGGACTCCCGGCAGCTGGCCGGCTGGCTCGGGATGGACGTGGAGGACGTCAGGTCCGCCGTCGCGCGCGCCGGTCGCGCTCAACCCGCACGCAACCCACAACCCGCGCGCAACCCACAAAGCCCTCGTGATCATGCAGTTGTGCACGGGCCGGGTGGTACGCAGCCCTCCGGCGCGCCCGCAGCGCAGCAAGCGCCAGCCCCGATCCCACGCCCGAACCCACGTGACCCCGTCGCCCGTACGGAGCGGCAGGTCCTCGAGGTGGTGCTGCAGGTGCCGCACCTCGTCCCGACTGAAGAGATCTGCCGCGTCGACTCCGCCACGTTCACCGCCCCGGCCTACCGCGCCGTGTATGACGCGATCGTCGGCGCCGGCGGGCCCCCGACCGGGCCCGACCCCGGGTGGGCCGAGCGCGTTCGTGCGAACGCGCCGTCCCCGATCGCCGGTCTGGTCACCGAGCTCGCCGTCGCCCCGATCCCCGCCAACGACGTCGCGAGGTACGCCCGGGACATCGTCCTCGGCCTGCGCGAGCTGCAGATCGGCCGCGCCCAGGCGAACCTCCACTCACGCCTGCAGCGCGCGAACCCGGACGAGCAGGCCGCGTTGCTGAGCCAGCTCATGTCGCTCGAGCAGCAGCGTCGGGCGCTGCGGGAGGAGTAGGAGCGCATGCTGCGCAGACGACGGGGCCCGAGGCTCCCGGACGACGTCAAGGCGGCTCTCGCTCTCGACCGCGGCGAGCAGGTGCTCGCCGCCGCGCAGACCCTGGACGGCGCGTGGGCGGCCGCGACGGACCGTCGCCTGCTGCTCGTCCGTGGCGAGGGCGTCGCCCTCGACCGACCCTGGTGGCAGGTCGACACCGCCGACTGGGACGGCGACGGCGGCGTCCTGTCGATCATGTGGGTTGGCGGGGCCGGCTCGTGGCTGGAGCTGGCGGAGGACTCGCAGGAGCAGCTGCCGAGGGTCCTGCGGGAGAGGGTCGACTCGACGGTCGTCGCCGTGCAGCACATCAAGGTCGAGCAGGTCAGCTCGCCGCGGCCGGGGGGAGCGCGGCTGGTGGCGCGCCGTGTCGAGGGGGAGCTCCGGTTGCAAGTGCTGCTGGACAGGGGCACGGACCCGACGGACCCGGCGTTCGTCACGGCGCTCGACGAGGGGCGAGCCGCCCTCGAGGACATGGTCGGGCCTCTCGGGCCGCCGCAGC
>JASBSH010000092.1 GCA_030149025.1 Actinomycetales bacterium
GCGTGACCCGGCGACGCGGGCCGAGGCCCTCAGCCTGATCCTGGGCCGCTGACCGTGCAGGTCGCGGACCTGTCGCCCCACGCCTTCCGGCGCACCCTCGTCATGGGGGTCGTCAACGTGACGCCGGACTCCTTCAGCGACGGCGGCGAGTGGTATGAGCCGGGGGCCGGCGAGGCGCACGGGCGCGAGCTGCTGGCACAGGGCGCCGACCTTCTCGATGTCGGTGGTGAGTCCACCCGTCCCGGCGCTCCCCGCGTGCCCGAGGCCGAGGAGCTGCGGCGCGTGCTGCCCGTGGTGTCGGCGCTCGCGGAGGCCGGCGCGGTCATCAGCGTCGACACCATGCGCGCCACGGTCGCGGAGGCCGCGCTGGACGCCGGCGCAGCGTTCGTCAACGACGTGAGCGGCGGCCTCGCCGACCCGGACATGCCTGGTCTGGCGGCGGAGCGACAGGTGCCGTTCGTCGTGATGCACTGGCGCGGGCACAGCGACGACATGTACGCAAGCGCCGTCTACGACGACGTCGTGACCGACGTTCGGCGGGAGCTGGAGGCGCGGGTCGAGGCGCTGACCGCCGCGGGCGTCAGCCCCGAGCAGCTGATCCTCGACCCGGGTCTGGGGTTCGCCAAGACAGGTGCCCACAACTGGCAGCTGCTGAACCGCATCGACGAGCTCGGCGCCATCGGGCTGCCGCTGCTGATCGGGACGTCCCGCAAGCGGTTCCTCGGGCATCTGCTGGCGGGCGCCGACGGTACGCCGGTTCCCCCCGCGGAGCGGGACGACGCCACGGCGGCCACGAGTGCCCTCGCCGCCGCGCACGGGGCCTTCTGCGTGCGCGTGCACCAGGTGCCGGCGTCCCTGGCGGCGGTGCGGGTAGCCGCCGCCTGGACCGCAGGAGGAGCGCCGCCGGAGCCGGGTCATGAGTGATCGCATCGAGCTTTTCGGCCTGCGTGCCAAGGGGTTTCACGGTGTGCTCGAGTCCGAGCGGCGAGAAGGCCAGGAGTTCGTCGTCGACCTGGTGCTGCACGTGGATACGGCACCGGCCGCGATGAGCGACGACCTCGCCGACACAGTGGACTACGGCGTGATCGCGCAGGAGGTCCACGACGTGGTGACCGGCGACCGGGTCGACCTGATCGAGACGCTGGCCGCTCGGATCGCATCCGTCGTCCTGGCCCACCGTGCCGTCGACGCCGTCGACGTGGCCGTGCACAAACCGCAGGCACCCATCCAGGTGCCGTTCCACGACGTGGTGCTGCGGATCCACCGTCGCAGGGTGGTCCGGTGACGAGCCCCGTCCGGCCCGTCGACCTCGACGCGGCGCCCCCCGACCGGGTGGACGCCGTGGTCGCGCTCGGCTCGAACATGGGTGACCGGATGGAGTCGCTGCAGGCAGCGGTGGACTCGTTGGCTTGCGAGGCGGGGCTGCAGGTGGTCGGCGTGTCGCCGGTGGTCGAGACGGACCCGGTCGGCGGCCCCGAGCAGGACGACTACCTCAACGCCGTCGTGGTGGTTCGATGCTCGCTGTCGCCGCGGCAGCTGCTGCGGGCCTGCCGGCGGGCGGAAGCACGTCGCGGGCGGGAGCGCCTGGTGCGCTGGGGGCCGAGGACCCTGGATGTCGACGTCGTGGTGTTCGGCGGGCTCGTGTCGTCCGACCGCGGCCCTCACCCGGAGCTGGTCGTGCCGCACCCGCGGGCGTGGCAGAGGGCATTCGTGCTGCAGCCCTGGTCGCAGCTGGACCCCGGGGCGGTGCTTCCCGGCCCGAACGGAGGGCCGGTGTCGCAGCTGGCGGCGAAGGCGCCGGACGCCGACGGCGTCCGGCAGCGACCGGATCTGTCGCTGCGGCTCCCGGCGAGCACGGAGAGTCCGGAGGCGGGCCGGTGAAGGCGACGAGGTGGCCGGCGCTCGTCCTGCTGGCACTGGTCGGGGTAGTCCTGGGCTGGTCGGTGACCCGCGTCCTCGAGTCCGGCGGGTCGGTCATGCCCCTGCCGGTCACCGCGCTGGCCGCGATGCTGGTGATCTCGGCCGCGGTGCTGGTCGTGGGCATCCCGGTTCGCCGCTGGAACGGCGGTGACCGCTCTCGTCGGCTCGACCCGCTGCGCGCCGCCCGGACCGTTGTCCTGGCGAAGGCATCGAGCCACACCGGGGCGTTGCTGGCCGGGTGGTACCTGGGTCAGGGCCTGACCCTGCTGCCCGACCTGTACGTCGAGCCGCGTCGTGAGCGGCTGGTCATGGCCGCGCTCGCGGTGCTGGCCGCGCTCACCATGATCGTCGCCGGGCTCATCACCGAGCGGTGGTGCCGGTTGCCCGATGGTGACGATGACCCCGACGCCGGCGCCGAGCCCGAACGCCGCCGAGTGCCGCCGCAGCCGTAGGAACGCCGCGGAGGCACTCAGTGGCATGGGCGGAACGCCGCGGAGGCACTCAGTGGCGACCCGTAAACCGCAGTGAACCCTCCGCAGTGCGGGCGGTTTCTCGTTTCAGCCAGGAGCGGGTGTTCCCTGCTAGAAACGCAGCAGCCACCCGCTCTCGGCCCGAAGCCACACGGAGCTCCTCAGCGTGGCGCTGCTCCCGGGCCGGGCGGTGTACGTGAGCAGAACACCGTCGTAGGCCTGCATGGTGGCCTCGGCGCCGTCCATGCTGATCGTCTCCGCAGCCTGGCTGCTCAACACGTTGGCGATGGAGAGCCGGTGCCATCTCCTCCCTGAGGCGCCGTGCTACACGAAGTCAGGGTGAAGGAGGTGCCGGACTCGTTACGGCTGGGCGCGGACTCCACCTGCAGCAGCAGCTGCTCGGGGGCGGAGCACCTCGGCCAACGATGCCTCCGAAGCGCTGTCCCGGGTGGTCTTCATGAGACGAGATGATGCATCCCTCTCGTGGGAGGGCTCCGGGCTGGCTGTCGGATGGCGGTCCTCAAAGGACCAGCCTCGTCCACAGGTTGGCGTCTCGTCCCGGCCGACTGTCGGCGGTATCTCGTACACTTGTTCGCATGACGGCGGTCATGGATCTGGACGCGGAGGACCCCGAACAGCGGACTGCTTCCAGCGTGCGTGCCGATGTCGCCGAGGCCCTGGCCGCAGACGTGGGGGTTTCGTTGCTGGCCGGTGTCCTCGACCTGATGTCCCGCTCCGACGAGCTCACGTCACGCGAGCACCTGGAGCTGGTCGCCGCCTGGGACCGTTTGGTCGGCTTCTGCCAGGCAGGTCGGTTGACGTCGATCCAGGACTTCGACGAGTCCTTGCACCCCGGCGTCGCAGACCTGCGCACCGTGCCGCTTCGCAGGACGGCCAACGAGCTGGCGCCGGTCCTGCGGATCGCGCCGCGAACCGCCTCCGGGCTCGTCGGGCACGCTCGTCGGACTCGTGCCCTGCCGGCCGCTCTGGACGCTCTGGCCGGCGGGCGGCTGACAGCGGCGCAGGTGGAGGTGCTCGACCAGGTCGCCCAGGACCTGCCGGAGGGTTTGCGGGCCAAGCTGGAGGCCGAGGCGATCCGCTGCGGTCCGACGAAGACGCGTCAGCAGCTGCACGGCCACCTTGCCTCGCACGCCGCCCAACTCGACCTGAGCCACGTCAGCCGAGCGGTCGAACGGGGAACGGGGGAGCGCAACGTGCAGCTGCGCCCCTCGCCGTTGCCGGGCTGTCACAGGTTGGTGGCGGACCTGCCCTCGATGACGGCCTTCGGCGTGTGGCACGCGCTGAACGGCACCGCGAAGAGGGCGAAGGCCGCTCGCAGCGGACAAGGCGGCTCCGACGACGAGCGCGGCATCGCGGCCCTGCGGGCAGACGTACTGAGTGCGCTGGTCACGGGCCAGGTGGACGAGCGGGACCCAGACTTGGTCCCCGCCAGGGAGATTCTGACGAAGCTGGCCGAGGTGCAGGTCGTGGTCGCCGCGGACACGTTGACGGGTGACAGCGACCTTCCCGCACACCTGCCGGGTGGCGGGCCGATCGACCCGCAGACCGTGCGCGAACTGGCGGTGCGCGTTCCCTGGCGCCGCCTGGTCGCAAATCCGGAGACAGGTCTGCTGGTGCACCGGGACACCAGGCTCATGGCTCCGTCCGCTGACGAGGAAGCGCCCGGCGATCCGGGTCGCGAGGGCCGGCGGCTCTCCGGCGCCATGGACGTCTCCATGGACGTCTCCATGGACCCGCGGCTGGAGCGGCTGACCGCTGATTCCGTTGTCGTGAACCAGTTGGACTACGGGACAACTCGTTACCGTCCTTCACGGGCGCTGCGGGACCACGTCCAGACCCGCGACGCCACGTGCATCGGACCGGCCTGCCACCACCCGGTGACCGGAACGCAGATCGACCACACGACGAACTTCAACGAACCGGACCGGGACGGCCGGCCCGGCGCGACCGCCGACTACAACCTCGGGTCGCCGTGCATCCGCTGGCACAACGCCAAGACCCACCTCGGCTGGCGCCTGGAACAGCCGCAGCCGGGGTCGTTCGTCTGGACCAGTCCACTGGGCCGCACCTATCTACGAAGTGCGAGACCGCTGATCCCTGGTTGGGTCGACCGCAACCGAAACGGCAACCGAAAGGGACCGGCCGCTAAGCGGTCCGGTCAGCCGGGCCAGGTTCGGCCACCACCACCGTGAGAAACAGCATGTCGTCCGTCCCTCGGCGGGCGTCGCGTGGTGCATCCCGAGAGAACGCTCGATTCTGGACGCGTGGCCGAGGAGGAGCACGTCCGCCGGTTCTCGCTACGACGAGCCCCATGGTTGGGATGGAAGAGCGACTGGTGGGCGGAGCGCGGTCGCGCCATTCTCTTTCGCACCGGACGGCTCACGGCGGCCGCGGTCATGGCCTACCTCGTGGCCAAGACCCTGTTCCCCAAGACCCAACCACTCACTGGGCCACTGACCGCTCTGCTGGTCGTACAGGCCACGCTGTTCTCGACCCTCAAGATGGGGTTGCAACGCGTTCTCAGCGTGGTCGCCGGTGTGCTCGTCGCCGCGCTGCTGGCCGAGTTCGTCGGGCTCACCTGGTGGAGCCTCGGCCTCGTTATCGCCTGCGCCCTGATCATCGGCCAGATGCTACGGCTGCACGACCAGCTCCTCGAGGTTCCCATCAGCGCCATGCTCATCCTCGGTGTCGGTGCCGCAGCGACCACAGCCGCAGGTGCCCGAATCGCGGAGACACTGGTCGGGGCAGGTATCGGAGTCCTGATCAACGTCGTCTTCCCGCCCCCGCTCCGCACCAGGAACGCCGACGAGGCGGTACAGCAGGTCGCAGAGCAGACCGCCAATCTGCTGACGCACGCCTCGCACCAGCTGCTCGAGCACCCGTCGAAGGAGCAGGCGAGGGGTTGGCTGCAGGACGCGCGCCGGCTGTCCAGGTTCGTCGACCGTGCCGACCAGGCGATCTTGGAGGGCTCGGCGAGTCGGCGCCTCAATCCACGGTCCATCGGCCAGGTCGACACCGAGCCCATCCTGCGCAGCGGCCTCGAAGCCTTGGAGCACACCATCGTGGCGCTGAGAACGGTGTTTCGCTCGATCCTGGACGGGATCGCCGAAACTGA
>JASBSH010000103.1 GCA_030149025.1 Actinomycetales bacterium
GGTAACGAGGAGAGGTGTCGTGATGAGCGCACAGTTCGCCGGCCAGGCTGCCGGTCCCGGCATGGGCGTTGGGGTCAGCACGCACGAGCGGCACGCGTCGGAACACACCGAGGTCGACCAGCGACACGCGTTGGAGCATGCACAGGTGTCCCGCCAGCACCTGGCGGGTCATGAGCAGCTCTACGCCAAGCAGGACGCCGAGCACGCGTCGGTCGCGGCACGCCACGCCGCCGACCATGAGAAGTGGATGAACGCCGGCATGGCCCGGAAGGTAGCCCTCAGCGGCCGGCACGCGATGACCCACGCGCTGATGGAGATGCGCCACGCGTCGCAGCTCGCTTCCTTGGCCCTCGCCGACGCCGCAGAGCGGTTCAAGCTGGATCGCCGGCATGCAGCCGAGCTCGTGGCCCAGGAGCGGAGGCACTTCGCGGAGGACCGCGGCCGCTGATCCCGTCCGCGGTGTCAGCCACCCTGCGGGTCGCGACCGCCAACGCCGCCGGCGGTCGGGACCAGCGCACCGGCCTGCCGGACCTGGCTGCGTGGGCGAAGGCCGCCGCCAGCCTCGACGTGGACGTCCTCGCCGTCCAGGAGGTCGACCACCTCCAGGCCAGGAGCGAAAACGCCGACCAGACGGCCGAGATCGCCGCTGCGTGCGCCGGGGAGGGGCCGGCCTGGACGGCTCGTTTCGCGGCTGCCGTCCATGGGACGCCCGGCAGCCGGCGCACGATGACCCCCGCGGCCGGCACCGTGGACGACGAAGCCTCAGCGGGTATCGCCCTGCTCAGCCGGTTCCCGGTGCGGGGCTGGCGCGAGCTGCGGATGCGACCGTCTCGTGGCTATCTGCCCGTGCGCCTTCCCTCGGGCGCGCCGCGTCGCTTGCTGTGGATCCCGGACGAGCAGCGGGTTGCGCTCGCCGGCGTGGTGGAGGCGCCGGGTGGCGACATCACGGTGATCTGCACCCACCTGTCCTTCGCGCCGCCCCGGGCCGTGGGCCAGCTGAGGCAGATCGTCAGGTGGGCGCGATCGCTGCCACGGCCCCTTCTGTTGCTCGGTGACCTGAACCTGCCCGGTAGCGTGCCCGCCCTCGTCACCGGATGGTCATCGGTCCGCGGTGTCGCTACCTACCCGGCCCCACGACCACGCGTGCAGCTCGACCACGCTCTCCTGGACAGCGGCAGCGGCGGAGTTCACCTGCAGGCAGCAGCGGCGCGCCCTCTCGCGAACAGCGACCACCTGGCGTTGCGAGCCGAGCTGCGCCTCGATGACCGCCTCGACTGAGCCCGGAAGGGGCTGGGCGCGCTCGGGTGCCGCCAGTCCGGCGAGTCAGTCGGGTCGCAGCTCGCCGCGGTGCTCCTTCACGAGCTCGGCAACCGCGACCCGGTCCGGATCCACGTGGATGCGCCGCGCGATCTCGTCCAGCAAGGTGTCGGGGACCTGGACGCCGGCCTCCCGGGCCCCGCGCGCCAGCTCCTCTCGCACCGTCTCCTGCGTGGCGCCGTCTTGCCAGGACACGACCCGGTCGACGACCGCCTGCAGGGCCTGGACGTCGGCGCTCTCGTTCGATGCAGCGTCCTGTGCAGCCATGCAGCCACCGTGGCGCACGTGCGGCCGGCCGGCCACCGGGACGCCGGTCGGGGACAGGAGCCGCCCCTAACGGCTAGCGTCCTCGGACAGCGGTCTGGTGCGTGCCGTAAGCCGATCGAATCGACGGAACGGGCCAGTTCCAAGGCGGTCACTCGAGAAGTCGGCGGACGCTGGTCATCTTCAAGACGAGTCGCTGCGGGTTGCCCTTCACCGGTGTGAAGTCGTGGTAGCGGTAGAAGCTGGCGGCAGCATCGTCGAGTGCGTCCACAACGACCAGCCGACCGCCTCCAGCCGCAGCGACACGGGCAGCGCGTGTCAGCGCATCCACCAGGAGTTGTCCTCCGTAGCCGAACCCATGAAGATCGGTGTGCAGGGCCAATCTGGCCAGCAGGTAGCCGGGCACAGTGCTGTAACCCGATGACTGTCCACGCGAGAGGTGGTCGCGAGCCAGTTCTGTCGGCGCCAACGAGTAGTACGCCCATACTCGTTCGGGCTCCTCGGCGGTGGCCCACACGAACGTACGCGCCGTACCCGCGTGCTGAGCACGAAGCGCTTGCTCAGCCAGCCAGAGGTTCAGAGCCGTGACGCCGCAATCGAGCCGGGCGACGTCGTGTTGAGCTGTCAGCGCAACGGACTCGTACTCGCTTCTCAACGCTGGAAGAAGCGCCGCTCTCGCGCGAACGCGCGCGCCAGGCTCGGGGTGTCGTCTGGGACATCCAGTGCGGCGACGAGCGCGTCGAACTGCTCTGCAGGCATCAGGGTGCGGTTGGTGCGCGCTTGCACGTGTCGGACGCGGTCGAGCACCGCTCCTCTCACGAAGTCGGTCGCCGTGGTGCGTTCCATGGTGGCCGTCACTGGCCGCAGTTCACGCGGCCGGTCGAGCTGGGCGACGCCATCTGCGCCACGCTGTCGTGAACGCGCACGGCTGAGGCCGTCAGTCGACCTTCTCCCCGGCCAGCGCCTTGGTGGCCAGCCGCTCCTCCTCCGACGCCTCCCAGACCTCCTTCGCGGCGCCCAGCATGATTACGATGATGAAGATCCCGAGGACGAGGTCGGGGATGCCGGACGTCGTCCACAACGTCAGCAGACCGATGGCGATGATCGCGAGGTTGACCAGCACGTCGTTGCGCGCAGACAGGAACGCGGCCTTCGACATCGAGCTCGAGTGGTGGCGGAAACGAACCAGGATGAGCGCACACACCGAATTCACGACCGCTGCACCGCCGGCGGTGAGCATGAGCAGGAACGGGTCGGGGGGCGTCGGGTGGCCGATCTTCGAGAACGCCTCCCAGGCAGTAGCGGCCGCGGGCACGAGAAGGATCAGGGCCATCACCTTCCCCGCCACCGCCTGCCACCGCAGCGACATGCCGAGGGCGATGAAGATCAGCACGTTGATCGAGGTGTCCTCGAGGAAGTCGACGCTGTCGGCGAACAGCGACACCGACCCGATGAGCAGCGCGACGGAGAACTCCACGAAGAAGTAGCCGAAGTTGAGCCCCGCGACGACGAGGACGACGCGCCGCAGCCGCTGGCTGAGCGCGTCCGGCGGAAGTGGGGAGCTCGTCAGGTCTCCAATCCTCCGCTCGTCGCCGATGAAGTGCCACTCCCGTCTGCGAGACTGCACGATCACGAGAGGGATCAGGGTATGTGAGGTGAGGACGAAGGTCGGCTGACGAGGCATGATCGCCGGCGTATCCTCAAGCGCTGAAGCGACGTCCGGTGACGCCGAAGCCCCATCCCGCAAGCCCTACCACCAAAGGCGGCCCGATCCCCAGGCGGCCCGACCCACCAAGGCGGCGACTATGAGCGTTACCGGGCGCGACCGGACCGACGGCGCGACTGACCGCGAACCCCCTCTTCTGCAGCGGATCCGCGAGTCGGTCATCGGCGACGGGCAGGTGCTTCCCGGACCGTACGGCCCCCGCCGCATCACCTACGCCGACTACACCGCCTCCGGCCGCGCCCTCACCTTCATCGAGGACTTCATCCGCCACGAGGTGCTGCCCCGGTACGCGAACACGCACACCGAGTCCAGCGGCACCGGGCTCCAGACGACCCGCCTCCGGGAGGACGCCCGCGGCATCATCCACCGCGCCGTCGGCGGCACCGAGGACGACATCGTCATCTTCTGCGGCTCGGGCGCCACCGGCGCCATCGACAAGCTCGTCGGCATCCTCGGTCTGCGGGTACCCGCCGCGCTCGACGCGCGTCTTCATCTCCTGGACGACGTCACGCAGGAACAACGCCCGGTCGCCTTCGTCGGCCCCTACGAACACCACTCCAACGAGCTGCCGTGGCGCGAGACGATCGCCGACGTCGTCGAGATCGGCGAGGACTGCGCAGGCCGCATCGACACCGTGCAGCTGGAGGAGGAGCTGCAGCGGTACGCGGACCGGCCACTCAAGATCGGCTCGTTCTCCGCGGCGAGCAACGTCACCGGCATCCTCACTGACACGCACCCGATCTCCGCCCTGCTGCACCGCTACGGCGCTCTCTCGTTCTGGGACTACGCCGCTGCCGGCCCCTATGTGGACATCCAGATGAACGTCGGCCCGGCCGGGGACCCACTGGCGTACAAGGACGCGATCTTCCTCAGCCCCCACAAGCTCATCGGAGGGCCGGACACCCCGGGGGTCCTCGTGGTCCGCAAGGAGCTCCTCACGAACCCGGTGCCCGACGTCCCCGGCGGCGGCACGGTGGCGTTCGTGACGCCGTCCGGGCACCGGTACGTCGACGACCCGGTGCACCGGGAGGAGGGCGGCACTCCCGCGATCGTCGGCTCGATCCGAGCGGGCCTGGTGTTCCAGCTGAAGCAGGCCGTCGGCACGGACCTGATCCACGATCGTGAGCGGCGGTTCGTGCGGAAGGCGATCGACGCCTGGCGGGACGAACCGGCGATCCGCCTGCTCGGCGACCTGGATGCCGAGCGCCTGGCGATCGTCTCCTTCGTGATCGACACTCCGGGCGGCCGGTCGCTGCACCACAACTTCGTCGTGGCGCTGCTGAACGACCTGTTCGGCATCCAGGCCAGGGGCGGCTGCTCCTGCGCAGGTCCCTACGGGCACCGCCTGCTGAGAATCGGCGACGACCTGTCACGCCGCATCTCCGCCGAGGTGCTCGCCGGCCGGGAAGGGCTCAAACCCGGCTGGGCCCGCGTCAGCTTCAACTACTTCATCAGCGAGGCGGCCTTCGAGTACGTCGTCGAGGCGGTCCGGCTGGTCGCTCGCGGAGGCTGGCGCCTGCTGTCGGACTATCGGTTCGACCTCTCCACGGGGCTGTGGCGGCACCGAGAGGCACCCGTGGAGCCGCCGCTGCGCCTGGGCCAGCTCGCCTACGCCGGCGACGGCGGGATGACCTACCCGCGGCACGAGGAGTACGCCGACGAGGGCGCCTTCAGCGACTACCTGGCCCAGGCGAGGGCCCTTATGGACAGCGAGCTTTTGGACACCGGGGCGCCGTGGTCGGAGCTGCCGCAGGGCAGCGTGGGCGAGTAGTTCGACGCGCTGCGCTGGTTCGAGCTTCCGGCGGTCTGCCTCAGCCCGCGCCTCCCCCATCAGCGGCCCGCTCGCGATTTGACGTCCCTCTAACGCTTGGTCGTGACCATCGCGGTGCGGGAGCGTCGTTCGGCTGGGCTTCATCATCGCGAACCTGTTGATTCTCTGGTCCGGCCGGAGGCTACGTCATCCTCGTCGGGAACCGGCTCCTGGGCCTGCACACGCACAAGGCCGAGGCACTGGCACTCGGTGCAGTGGCTTCCGGTCTACCTCGTGGGCCTGGGCGTCATCGTGTTCCTCAGCGACTTCGGACCCTTGAAGAACCCGTTCATCCCGCTGTGGTGGGACACCGCTGCGGTGGTCGAGGACGTCGTCGTCCCCGAGGAGGAGGTCCTTCGCGGGGCGCAGCCGAATGTCGGCGTTTACGATTCCGCGGTGCCTTCTGCCCGCCGCCACGCTCGACGTGAGCGCGTGCGCGCGACGTGCGTGGCCGCCGTCCTCGTGCTCCTGCTTTCGGGGTGCAGCGGTGTGGACGTGGACGTGACGTCCGGCCGGCCGCCGAAGCCCACCGCCACCCCGAACCCCGGCGGTGCGTGCCCTACGGAGCCGGCGGCCCCGTCCCCGACGGGCTGCGCGACCTATGACGAGCAGGCGGCCCGCCGCGCCGCCGGTGCGTCGCGTCAGCGCGATCAGGTCAGCGCCGCCGGGCGGGAGCAGCTCGCTGAGCACCGCGACCGGATCGCGGACGCCCTCGGTCGTGCAGCGGGGAACGGTCCCTTGGACCGGGACGGCGCCACGCGCGTTCTCGAGCCGCTCGGCTACGAGCCGGCGTCGGTTCAGGGTCGTGGCCGCTCAGACCTGGACGGTGGGCTCCAGCTCGGCGTGTTCGTGCTCCGCGGCTGCGTGCTGGCGCGCGTCCGGGGACAGGACGTGCGGGTGGACGTGCAGGGGCCGATGGCGGACGGCGCGTGCCTGGCGCCTGCACAGTGACCCCGCCCTCGTCGTGGGTCTGATCAGGACATGCGGTCCGACGGGGCAGGGACGAGAGACTCGACGAGATCCTGCGTGACGTCGTCCAGATGATCAACGACGGCGTCAGCGAGCTGGAGCGCGTCCGGTGCTGGTGGGAAAGCAGGTCGCGGAACCGCGATCACGTGCATGCCGGCGCGGGCAGCGGACCGCAGGCCGTTGCTGGAGTCCTCAAGCGCCACAACGGTTTCGGGGTGCGCGCCGAGTCGTGAGGCGACCTGCAGGTACACCGCCGGAGAGGGCTTGCCTTCCCCCACCTCCTCCGTCGACAGCGTCACCCGGAAGGCGTCGGTCAGCCCGGCGGCTTCCAGGACGGAGTCGATGAGGCGGCGCGGGGACGACGAGGCGAGGCCGAGGGGCCAGGTGTCCGCCAGGCGGCGAACGGTGTCGACGGCGCCGGGCAGGAGCGGGAGGTGCTGCCGGTAGTGGTCCGCCATGCGGCCGATGACGGTCGCCGCCACGTCGGGCGCCGCGCCGGGGACGCCGAGGGTGTCGACGAGGTAGGCCGACCACTCCTGGGTGCTCATGCCCATCATCGCCTGGGTGGCGTCGTCCGGCCACGGCCTGCCGTTCTCCGCTGCGAGGCCTCTGCGGACGTCGTCCCACACGCCCTCGGAGTCGATCAGCACACCGTCGAGATCGAAGACGACCGCCTTCACGCCGTCCGTCATACGCCTACCTTCAGTCCTTGCCTTCGTTCTTGCCCTCTGCCTGGCTCGGCGATCCGCGCGGGACTGGTCGGGTGGAGGTCGCAGCTTACCGAGGTGGACCTGCAACGACAGTGCGGGGGCGGCCGACATCACCGCGTGGATGACCGGGCCGGGGCGCGCGTGCGAGGGGTCACGCCTCATCCCCGTGGCCGCGAACGGCAGCACGGGATCCGGGCAGTACAAGCCGAACCCGGAGACGGGTCGCCGCCGGGCGGATCACCGGGATCACGTACTTCCTCGGGCACGTCGGTGTTCAGGCTGTTCGGGTTGCCCGAGTACCTGGACCGACGGGAGTCCTGCCGCGGACCAGGGTTGGGCTCCCAGCCTCGTCCTGGCGGCTACTGTGGCAGGGATGACCACCGCCAGAGTCCCTGCGGACAGGGCCGACAGGGCCGACAGGTCCGGCGGAGGAGCGGCCCGACCACGGCCCGGACGTGCCGTGCGGCTGCTCGAGCGGCTGCCCACCTCCCTGCCCGAGGGTGAGGGTTGGCGGTGGGTCCGGCTGCACCCCGCCGGCGTCTGCACCGGGACGGCGTTCGCGGCGCTGGCGATGACACCGTCCCTGTTGCCTCGCGACTGGCTGTTCCAGGGTCTCGTGAGCGGGGTGTCGGCGGCGGTCGGGTACGGAGCCGGCGTCCTCGCTGCCTGGCTGCTGCGGCTGTGGAACCGCTGGCCCACGGCCAGGGCCTGGTTCGCGTCCCATTCGCCGGGCCAGCTGGTGCCGTTGGCGTGGACGGTGCTGCTGCTCGCCGTACCGGTGAGCCTGACGATCATGCTGCTCGTCGCGGCGAGATGGCAGGCCCAGGTCGCGACCCTGATGGGTATCGAGGTCAGCACCACGGGCGGGTGGTTGCGGGCGCTGCCGCTGCTGCTCGTGGTCGCCGCTGTGATCGTCACCGTCGCCCGGGTGCTGAGGGAGTTCACCGGGCTCGTCGGCGGCCTCCTGCGCCGGTGGGTGCGGCTGCCCGCACCGCTCGCCTCGGTGCTCGGCGTCCTCGTCGCGGCCTTCATCGTCATCACGGTCGTCCACGACGTGGTCCTGCAGCGTTCCCTGGCTGCTGCCGACAGCGCCTTCAGCGCGACCAACGCCGGGAACTTCCCGGGAGTGGAGCAGCCGGTGTCCTCCATGCGGTCCGGCTCGCCGCAGTCGCTGGTTGCGTGGGACACGCTCGGCAAGGAGGGGCGCCGGCTGGTCTCGAGCGGCCTGCCGCCAGACGCGATCCGGACCGCGGCGGCCGCCGGGGGCGTGCCGGCGAAGGACCCGATCCGGGTCTACGTCGGGCTGCAGAGCGCGGCCGAGCCGCAGGAGCGGGCGGACCTCGCCGTCGCCGAGCTCGAGCGCACCGGTGCCTTCGACCGCAAGGTGCTGATGGTGGCCACCACCACGGGTCGGGGCTGGGTCAACCCGCGCGCCGTCGACAGCCTGGAGGCGATGTACGGCGGTGACACGGCGGTCGTGGCCATGCAGTACTCGTACCTGCCGAGCTGGCTGTCCTTCCTCGTGGACCGGACTCGCGCCGAGGAGGCCGGTCGGCTGTTGTTCGACGCCGTGTCCGCACGGCTGGAGGAGATACCGGAGGGCGAGCGGCCGCTGGTGCTCGTGTTCGGGGAGAGTCTGGGGTCCCAAGGTTCGGAGTACGCCTTCAGCACGCTCGCGGACATCCGTGCCCGGGCGGACGGCGTGCTGTGGGTCGGCCCGCCGAACTCGAATACCCTCTGGCGGTCGCTCGTGGTGCGCCGCGACCCGGGCACACCGGAGGTCAAACCGGTCTACGCGAGCGGCCTCGTCGTCCGCTTCGCCGCACGCCCGGCGGACCTGGGCCAACCGCCGACCCCGTGGGAGAAGCCGCGCGTCCTGTACCTGCAGCACCCGTCCGACCCGGTCGTGTGGTGGTCACCGGACCTGCTGTTCGGCCGTCCCGACTGGCTGGTCGAACCCCGAGGCGCCGACGTCTCGCCCGCGATGAGCTGGTACCCCGTGGTGACGTTCTGGCAGGTGACGGCGGACCTGACGAACTCCACCTCGGTGCCGAGCGGCCACGGGCACGACTACGACAACATGATCCTGGACGCCTGGGTCGCCGTGGCCACCCCCGACAACTGGACGGCTGAGAACACCGAGCTAGTGCGCAAGCTTCTCCTGCAGTACGAGTCCCCTCGCGGATGAGCAGGCGCCTCGCCGCGCTCGTGGCGTCGTCCGCCGGTCTTGTCGTGTGGGGCAACGTCGTCGTGCCGCGCCTGCCGCCAGGGCCGGTCGTGCGAGCCGCGGTGAACGCCGCCGGCGCCGTCGCCATGGTGGGCGCCGCACGTGCGCGCGGCTACGGCTGGCGCGAGCTCGGGCTCGCACCGGAGTCCTGGACGGCGGGTGCCCGGCTCGGCGGGCCGGCCGCCGGCGCCGTGGTGGGCAGCTTCGCCCTACTGCTGGCGACGTCACCGGGACGGGCCGCGCTGTCCTCCGGTGCGCAGGGTCGGGCGGGCGCCGAAGGCGACGCCACGGTCGAGGCTGCGCGGGGGAGCGGTGACGGCGGGAAGGTCGCGGTGTGGGGGCCGGCGGCGTTGCGTGCCGGGCTCACGATCCCCATCGGGACCGTGCTGGCGGAGGAGGTCGCCTTCCGCGGTGTCCTGCAGGCGATGGCCGAGCGTCGGCTCCCGCCGCGGGCCGCGCTGGCCTGGTGCGCGGGGACGTTCTCGACGTGGCACCTGGCCGGTGCTGCGGCATCGGCGCGACCGACACCGCGCGGCCCCTCATCCTCGCTTGCGTCCGCACAGGTGCGCCCCCGGGCGGGCATACCCGCGGACGCAGGAGCGGTGGTTGTTTCGCACGTGCTGATCCACCTCGTTGCGACCGGACTTGCGGGGGTGGTCTTCGGGCTGATGCGACGGCGCGCCGGCAGCGTCCTTGCGCCGGTCCTGCTGCACCTCGCCACGAACAGCGGAGGCCTCCTCGCCGCGGCCACCACCCGGCAGCGGATCACCCGGCTTGTGCAGAAGTGCTAGATCACCCGGTCGGCGCGGTGAGCAGGTCCGCGGGGCGCAGGCGAAACACCTGCAGCATCGTGCCGTGGTACTTGTCGGTCTCCCCGACCCATTCCATGCCGATGCGGCGAGCGGTCCGCAGGGCACGTTCGTTGGCTGAGCGCGCGACGGCGAAGACCTCGTCGAGGCCCTGGTCGAACGCCCACTGCGCCACGGCGCGACCCGCCTCGGTCGCGTAGCCGTGGCCCCAGGCGTCCGGCCGCAGCTTCCAGGTCATCTCCAGGTCGACCCCGTCCGGGGGCAGGGGCAGCAGGTCGACGCCCCCGAGCAGGCTGCCGTCGTCCCGCTTCTCGATCACCCAGCGGCCGGCTGGAACCGGCAGCCGGTCCGCCTCGCCGATCCACTGCTGCAGCACCAGCCGCATCGCAGCGAGGTCCGGGACGCGGTCCATCACCGGGTCGAGCCACTTCGCCACGTCGGCCTCGCGGTAGACCTCGAGGGCTGCCGGGGCGTCCTCGACCCGCCACGGCCGGAGCACCAGTCGTTCGGTGGCGAGGTCCTCGCTGGTCTCGGTGCTGCTCGAAGACCCGGTGAGAGTCCCGGGCTCGGTGCTCTGGATCTCCGGCGTCGTCTGCACAGTTGGCTCTGGCACGACCGCTCCCCTTCCTGAAAGCGAACGGATGCCGGGAGAACCCGGCTGCCGTCCGGTCCTATTCCTCGGACCGGGTGGGGAGCTGCTGGTCCGGCAGCCCCATGGTGACGCAGCACCGGCCCGGACCGGGGTCGAGCCGGACGTCGGCGTCCTCACCGAGCGCCGCTGCAGCGGCGGAGATCAGGTGCAGGTTCATCGAGCACACCAGGTCACGGTCGCGCTCGACGAGCCGGTGGAACGGGCAGTTCGCCAGCACGACGCGCTCGCTGGTCTCGCGCGGTTCGTAGCCGTTGTCGGCAAGGACGGCGACAAGCGGCTTCGGTGTGGACGTCGCAGTGGCCATCTCCCGGCCGGCCCGCGCTGCGCAGCGCTCCACCGCCGCGCGGACCGCGACGTCCTCCTGGGTGGAGAGGGTCACCGCGCCGGCGAGGATCTGCGCGGCCAGCTCGTACCGCCGCTCCGGCAGGTTCACCGTGACCTGCCGGTCAGCGCGCCGGTAGAGCTTGGCCGGCCGGCCGGCGCCGGGGCCCTGTCGCCCGGTGAGCCGGCGGTACTCGGGCTCCAGCAGTCCCACCTCCACGAGTCGGTCGAGGTGGAACTTCGCGGTGTGCCGGGGGATGCCGAGCCCCGCGGCCGCCTGGTCCCTGCTCACGGCGTCGGGCTGCCCGATCACGTACTCGTACACCGCGCGTCTGGCGGGGTCGGCGAGGGCACCGACCCGGGTGGCCTGGTGGCCCAGGTCGTCACTGTGGTGCGTCACGGAGAAAGTCTATCGGAAAGAACTATTGACGAAAGAAGATCCCCAGTTCTAACGTCCGAAGGGTCGTCTCTTAGAGGAGAGTGGGACATGGCCATCCGGACCACCACCAAGGAGAACGGAGTTCTCACCTCGCGGCATGGCGCGCCGCGCGCACTGCAGTCGCCCGCTCCCAGTCCTCGGTGTCGAGGCTGACCGCGGCGGCCGGGAACATGCCGTGCTCCTCGTGGTCGATGTGCTCGGACAGCACGTCGAGGTTGGCCAGCAACCGGGGCCATTCCATCCCAGCCGGGTCCTCGCCGGCGTCGGCGGCGGCCAGGATGCCGTCCATGACGTCGTCCATCTCGTCGTGCTCGTCGAAGAGGGTGCCGACCTTGTCGGCGAACTCCTCCAACCGGCCCATCGCCGGGTAGACGGCGAGCTCCTCGACCGCGTCATGGACGCACAGCACCTCGCGCAGCTCACGCACCAGACCCACCGCATGCTTGAAGTCCTGGCCCCGGACGGCGCGCCGGATGTCACCGCGCAGGTTCAGCACCTGCTCGTGCTCCGCGCTGAGCTCGGCGATCGGCTCGATGGAACGGCATCCGCAGTAGTTGCACATGATGAGCAGGTCAACGTCGCCGCGGCGCCCGATATGCCGTTTACGGCAGTGCAGTACCCGGCCCGTGAACCGGGATTCCATGATCACCGGGGGTGGTGAAGTCAGGACGAGGACGCCGCCAGCTCGCTCAGGCGCTCGCGGTCCAGCACGGAGGTCCACCGGCGCCCGGTGTCGATGACACCAGCCTTGCGCAGCCTGCTCATCGCGCGGCTGACAGACTCGGTCGTCGAGCCCGTCATCGACGCGAGGTCGGCACGGGTCAGCGGGAGCTGCAGCAGGGTGGCGTCTCCGCGAGGCTCACCGAGCCGGTCCGCCAGGGTGAGCAGCGTTGCGGCGACGCGCTGCTCCACCGTGCCGCCGGACAGGCGGCGCACCATCTGATGGGCGTGCTCGAGCCGGTGGGACAGATCGTCCAGGACGGCGAGCGCCACCGTCGGATGCTCCGCGAGCACATCGCGGAAGTCTTCGGCGGACATCCGCAGGGCGCAGGACGTCGTGAGGGCCTCCGCCCGGTCGGAGTACTGAGGGTCGCCCAGCGTCGACAGGGTGCCGAACAGGCCTCCTGGGGTGACGACGTCCACCAGGACGTCCTGACCGTCCAAGGAGGGCCGCTCGAGCTTCACGCGACCGGTGGCGAGCACGAAGAGGTGCGTGGCGTCGTCCCCCGCCGAGTAGATGGCCTCGCCCTCGGCGTAGCCCTGGACCGACATCCGCCGGTCGATCGCCTCGATCTCGTCGCTGCCCAGACCGGTGAAGAACCGGGCGTGCGCGAGGACCTTCAGCCGGATGGAACGGGGGCAGGAATGGGGGACGGCGCAGGTCCGGGCGAGTGGGGTCGCCCGCCGGTCCTGCGCCGTCTCAGCCATCTGCGTCACCTCGTCGTCAGCGTCTCCCGCGGCGTGGCCACCGGTGTCGGCTGCGCCCGCCCGTGAGTCACTCCCACCGTACGTGGCGTCGCGCGCAGCAGGCGCATGCCGTTGGCGATCACGATGAGAACGGATGCCTGGTGGACGAACATCCCGATCGCCATCGTCACACCGCCGAACAGGACACCGGCGAGCAGCAGCAGCACGGTGGTGATGGCGATGATGATGTTCTGCCGGACGTTGCGCACGGTCAGCCTTGCGAGGGACAGCCCCTGCGGCAGCCGCATGAGGTTGTCGCTCATCAGCGCCAGGTCCGCGGTCTCGACGGCGACCGCACTGCCTGCCGCCCCCATGGACACCCCTACGTCGGCCGCGGCCAGCGCTGGGGCGTCGTTGACGCCGTCGCCGACCATCGCAACCACGTGTCCCTCGCGCTGCAGAGCCTGGACGGCCTCCAGCTTCTCCTCCGGCAGCAGCCCGGCCCGGACGTCGTCCACACCGGTCTGGCGGCCGACCGCACGAGCCACTCGTGCGTCGTCCCCGGTCAGCATGACGACCTTCCGGACGCCGGCCCCCCGCAGCGCGGCGACCATGTCGGCGGCGTCGGGGCGCACCTGGTCCGCGACCGCAAGGACGCCGATCACCTCGTCGTCGACGGCGACGACCATCGGGGTACGGCCCGACTCGGCCAGCCGGTCCACGTGCGCCGCCGCTTCCGTCCCCGTCGCCCGGTCGAGGTCGATGCCCAGCTCGGCCAGCATGTGGAGCGACCCGACGGCGACCCGGTGACCACCGCTGCGCACCTCGACACCTCTGCCGACATGTGGCGTCACGGACTCCGGAACTGCCGGTGTGGGCAGGCCCTCGGACGCCGCGGCCTCGAGGACGGGTCGGGCCAGGGGGTGCTCGGAGCCGGCCTCGGCGAGCGCCGCCCACTCCAGCAGCCCGCGCTCGCCGGCGCCGCCCAGGGGGACGAGGTCGGTCAGCCGGGGTCGACCCGCTGTCAGGGTGCCGGTCTTGTCCAGCGCGACGGCGGTCACCTTCGCGGTCGTCTCCAGGTGCTCGCCGCCCTTGATCAGGATGCCGTGGTGGGCGGCACGGCCGATCCCCGCGACGATCGACACCGGCATCGAGATGACCAGTGCCCCGGGGCAGCCGATCACCAGCAGGGTCAGCGCGAGCTCGACGTTCGTGGTGACGAGCCCCGCCACCACGGACAGCGCCATCACCGCGGGGGTGTACCAGCGGGCGAAGCGGTCCATGAACCGTTGCGCCTTCGCCTTCTCCTCCTGCGCCTGCTCAACCCGGTGGATGACCCGGGCGAGGGTGGTGTCCGCGCCGATGCCGGTCGCCTTCACGGTGATGAAGCCGCCTTGGCTCACGGTGCCCGCGAACACCGCCGCGCCGGGCGATTTCTCCACCGGGATCGACTCGCCGGTGATGCTGCTCTCGTCCACGGCGGCCTGCCCGTCCAGGACTTCGCCGTCGACCGGCACCTTGGCGCCGTTCTTGACGAGCACCGTCTCGCCGGGGCCTACCTGCTCCGCGGGTACCTCGACCTGCTCGCCATCGCGGACCACGACCGCCAGGGTCGGAGCGAGGTCGAGCAGCTCCTGCAGCGCGCGCCGGGTGCGGCCGAGCGTCGCCTGCTCCAGCGCCCCGCCGACGGCGAACAGGAAGGTGACGGCGGCGGCCTCCCAGTACTCGCCGATGACGACCGCCCCGATGGCGGCGACAGTGACCAGCAGCTCGATCCCGATGGTGCGGGCGGCGAGCACACGCACGGCGCGGGCCGCGATCCGGCTGCCCGCGACGACGGCTGCGGCCACCATCAGGGCCCAGCCGAGGGCCGGCGCCCCGGCCAGCCTCTCGGCGGCCAGGGCGACGACGATCAGGACAGCGCTGGCCACCGAGGTGGCCCACCGGTGGTGCACCAGCCGGTGCAACGTGCTGAACACGGCTTCTCCCTTGTCGGCTGTCGTTGTGGTTCGCCTCAGAAGACCGCCGGCGTGGCGCGGTAGCCGGCCTTGGCGACCGCGGCCACGAGCACGTCCACCGGCGCCAGGTCCGGGTCGTGAACGACCTCGATCCGGCCGGTCGTGAAGTGCACCTTCGCCTTCTCGACACCGGGGGTACGGGTGAGCTGCTTCTCGATCTTCCCGACGCAAGAGGGGCAGCTGAACTCGTTGCTGCGCAGGGTGGTGGTGATGGTGCTGGTCGTGGCGCTCATGGCGTCTGGGCTCCGATCTCGTGGGCTTCCAGTGCTTCCCGGCCTTGACCTGGGTTGGTCACCGGGCTCACCTTCGAAGCTACGGATCTTCGGGACACGGAACGATGACGCAGATCAAGTAGCCGCGAACTCGTGACAGGGGTGGCCGCTGATAGAAGTGGGGCCCATGACGACGACTCAGGGGTTCGGTGCCGTGCGCCGGGACCGGACCTGGATGGTGGCGCTCGCGGCCAGCATGTGGGGCACTTCGGCGCTGATGCGCGAGCCGCTGCTGGGGATGGGCTTCCCCGCATCGATGATCGTTCTCGCCGAGCACGTGGTCCTGGTGCTGTGCCTCATCCCGTGGCTCGCGCCGGCGGTCCGGGCGTTCGCCCGCGCGAGCGCGTCGGCCAAGACCTCCGTCGTCGTCATCGGCGCCGGGTCCTCGGCGCTCGCCACCACGCTGTTCACCGCCGCGTTCGGCGTCGGTGACCCGATCACGCCGCAGGTGCTGCAGAAGCTGCAGCCGGTGTTCGCCCTGCTCCTGGCGGTAGTGCTGCTCGGCGAGCGGTTGCGCAGGCGGTTCTGGCTCTTCGCCGTCCCGGAGGTCGCGGGAGCCTGGCTGCTCGCCTTCCCCGCCCCCCTGGACGTGGACGTCAGGTCGGCCGAGGCGGCCGTGCTCGCCGTCGGCGCGGCGGCGCTGTGGGCAGCGGGAACCGTTCTGGGACGGCGCGTCTCGGCAGAGCTGTCGGCCACCGAGGTCACAGCGCTGCGCTTCGGGTTCGGTCTGCTCGCGATGCTCGTGATCGTCACGGTGAAGGGCGACTGGACGTCGCTGCAGACGCAGGAGCTGTCCCTGCGCGCACTCGTGCTCGTCGTCCTGCTCGCCCTGGTCCCCGGACTGCTGGCGCTGCGGTTGTACTACCAGGGGCTGCAGAGCACCCCGGCCAGTCGCGCCACCCTCGCGGAGCTGGCCTTCCCGGTGACCGCGGCCGCGGTCGGCGTCCTGGTCCTCGGGCGTACGCTCGCGAGCTCGCAGTGGCTGGGGTTCGCCGTCGTCCTGCTGTCCGTCACAGCACTGGTGCTGCACGAGTCGGGAAGTCGTCGGCCCGCGGTCGCTGCGCCGGATCGAGCGGACGACGCCGTACGCGTCGGCTGAAGCGGGAGACCAGCTCGCGCGCTGCGTACGCCGGGTCCACCGTGGCGGCGAGGGTGACGACCAGCGGGACGAAGCTGAACAGGTACCGCGAGCGGCCCTGGAACAGCAGCACGAAGGCCGTCAGCCCGAGGATCGACAGCGTCAGGAACACCCGCCCTCGGCCGTATGCGCCGCCGAGCAGACCTGTCCCGAGCCACAGCAGCAGCCCCAGCCACAACCCCTGCGCCATCGCCCCCCGCAGCGGGTAGTAGGTGCCGGTCGTGTGCTGCCATGCCTGCACCTGCCGGGACGTGGGGTCGTCATCCAGGAACCTGCCCGGATGCGCGTCGCCGTCCTCGCCCCAGGCGAAGAACATGCCGTCGCCCCAGTTGAACCGTTGCTTCCGGGCCTCGAAGACCACGACGCCGCTCGGCCCCATCGACCGAAGCTGCTGTTCCAGCTCCCGTTGTGAGTAGAGCTTCAGTCCGTCGCCCTGCATGTACGCCGACTGGCGGACCATCACACCGTCGAAACCGCCGTACCAGGTATGGCCGCGCGCGGACTCCACGGTCTTGAGCCCCATCGCCATCCACCACTGCGGGGGTGGGGTGCGCTGGAGGTTCAGGGTCGTCGGCGCCAGCCAGCCGGTCGTCACGTCGCGTCCGAGGGCGGTCGAACCGGCGAACACCAGTGCCAGGACGACGATCCCCGCGAGCGCGGTGCGCATGCCTTCGCGCCTGGCTCGGGTGGACCGGTGCAGCAGCGTCAGCACGAGGGCCAGGCCGAGCGCGACGACGATCACTATCGGGGTGGTCCGCAGCACGGCAGCCGCGCCGCCCACCACGCCGGTTGCGGCGAGCAGAACCAGTGACCGCCAGGGCCTGTCCTTCCGCAGCGACTGCAACCCGGCGACGCCCAGGGCTGCCGTACCCGCGGCGAACGGCATCGCCGCCATGTCCGTGTAGGGAACCGCCATCCAGGGAGACAGCCCGGCCAGCAGGAACGTGACGACCTCGGCGACGAGCGCCGGGAAGGGCCGGCCGAGCATGCGAACCGTGACGAAGACGAGCACCAAGGTGGTGAACAGGAAGACGCCGTTCACCCAGACGGCCACGGTGTAGCCGGTCACGTCGAGCGCGCCGGCGAGCTTGAGCACCAGGCGGTCCAGGGCAAGCATGGCGACGTTGTTGGGGTACCTGGACAGGTAGTAGCCCAGGTAGGCAGTGTGCTCACCCGCCTCCAGCTGCCCGGCGAAACGCCACAGCGTCCTGGCGTCCCAGGCGAAGGCGTACTGGAGGTGCAGGGCGACCCGGACCGCCGCGCCGGCCGACAGCGCTGCGAACGGCAGGGCGAACCACCAGCCGCCGCCCCGGGACACCGCACGGGCCAGCGCCGACCGCCGCAGCGCGGCGGCCACCAGTGACAGCGCGAGAACCACCGCGAAAGACGCCACGACCAGCCCCTGAGGGAAGTCGAAGACCCCGTTGAGCGGGTCGACCAGCACCCCGATGACCGTCGCGGTGAGCAACAGCCCGAGCAGGACCTGCAGCGCCCGGCCGAGGCGACTCTCCCACCCGCCACCGGGCGTCGGGCCAGCAACGCCCGGCAGCGACTGGCTCACAACGGCACTGTGGCACTCGACACGGGTCAGGACCATCGGATCCTTCACAGTCACGTCTCAGCGCCTGAGCTGAGGAAACGGGCTAGAACGTCCGTTCGATCCGACGTAGCCTTGCGGTATGGCGTTCGCGCTGCAGACCTCACTGCTGGACGGCCTGGTCGACTCCGACGAGTCGAACATCGCGGACGGGCCGGACGGCGCGCCCGCGACCTCGTCCACCCCTCACCTGCACGACCTGGGCGCGACGGTGAGCCGTCGCGTCCTGACGCGCGGTGCCTGGCTGGACGTCCGGCCGGGCTGGATGTCAGGGTCGGACACCCTGTTCGCCCGGCTGGTCGAGACGGTGCCCTGGC
>JASBSH010000104.1 GCA_030149025.1 Actinomycetales bacterium
TGCTGCCTGCGGGCGCGCCGTCCCGGTTCGGGGGCCGCGGCCGGTGCGGGGGCCGGAGCGGGGGACGGCGCGGCCGCCGGCGCGCTGGGCTGCCGGCGGCTCCGACGCGTGGGCAGGATGTCCATGGGATCCGAAAGCACCTGAGCGACGACCTGGAGACGACCCGGGAACGGGACGGGCGCCGGTCAGACCTCGAGGAGGTCGGCCTCCTTGCCCTTGAGCAGCTCGTCGACGGTGTCGACCTGCTTCTTGGTCAGCTGCTCGAGCTCCTTCTCGGCGCGGGCGCCCTCGTCCTCGCCGACCTCACCGTCGCGAACGAGCCGGTCGAGCTCCTCCTTGGCGCGCCGGCGGATGTTGCGGATGGAGACGCGGGCCTCTTCGGCCTTGTGCCGGGCGAGCTTGATGTAGTCCTTGCGGCGCTCCTCGGTGAGAGCGGGCAGGACGGCCTGGATGACGTTGCCGTCGTTGGACGGGTTGACCCCGAGGTCGGACTCCCGCAGCGCCTTCTCGACCGCCGTCATGGAGCTCTTGTCGTAGGGCGTGATCAGGACGGTCCGGGCCTCAGGGATCTGGAAGGAGGCCAGCTGCTGCAGCGGAGTCGGGGCGCCGTAGTAGTCCACCGTGATCTTGGAGAACATGGCCGCGTTCGCCCGACCGGTGCGGATGCTCGCGAAGTCCTCCTTGGCGACCTCGATGGCCTTCTCCATCTTCTCCTCGGCCTCGAAGAGGGTCTCGTCGATCACCGGTGGCTCCTTCGTCCGCGGTTGTCAGTGCGTGGTCACCTCACCACATGCCGACCGGGTGGTCCCGGCGGCTGCCGGCGGGTCATTCGGCGACCACCAGCGTCCCGATCCTCTCACCCCGCACGGCTGCGGCCACGTTGCCCTCGCCCTGCATCCCGAACACGATCATCCTCAGCTTGTTGTCCATGCAGAGGCTGAACGCCGTCGCATCCACCACCCGAAGGCCCTGCTGCAGGGCGTCGGCGTAGGTGAGCCGGTCGAGCTTGCGGGCGTCGGGGTCGGTCCGCGGGTCGGAGGTGTAGACCCCGTCCACGCCGTTCTTGGCCATGAGCACCACATCTGCCCTGATCTCCAGGGCCCGCTGCACGGCGACTGTGTCGGTGGAGAAGTACGGCAGACCGGCGCCCGCGCCGAAGATCACGACCCGTCCCTTCTCCAGGTGCCGGATCGCCTTGCGGGGGATGTAGGGCTCTGCGACCTGGCCCATCGTGATCGCTGTCTGGACGCGCGTGTCGACGCCTGCCTGCTCCAGGAAGTCCTGCAGGGCCAGGCAGTTCATCACCGTCCCGAGCATGCCCATGTAGTCGGCCCGGGCGCGGTCCATGCCGCGCTGCGACAGCTCCGCTCCCCGGAAGAAGTTCCCTCCGCCGGTGACGATGGCGACCTGGACGCCCTCAGCCACCGCGATGGCGATCTCGTGCGCGATCCGCTGCACGACGTCCGGGTCCACCCCGAGCTTGCCTCCGCCGAACATCTCGCCCGACAGCTTCAGCAGCACCCGGGAGTAACGGGCGCCGGAGCCGTCCGGGTCCGGCGCCGTCCCTTGCAACTTTTGGTCGGTCAGGGAGATCACCGTCTCCTTCGTCGTCCCGCTGGTCTGCGTCATCGACACGTGGCGTCCTCTCGGTAGACGTGGTGGAAGTCTGCCGGACGACGACACGCAGGTGACAGGGCAGGTTCGCGGCGGACCCACGTGGCACGAAGGGCGGGCAGGAAGGACGGGCACGAGAAGACGGCCCCGCCCCTGACGGGACGGGGCCGGTCTTCTCGGCTCAGACTCCGACGCGGAACCGGGCGAAGGCCACCACGTTCACGCCGGCGCCGGACAGGACCTGCGTGATCGTCTGCTTGTTGTCCTTGGCGAACGGCTGCTCCAGCAGGACGTTGTCCTTGAAGTACGCGTTCACCCTGCCCTCGACGATCTTGCCGATCGCCTGCTCGGGCTTGCCCTCCTCACGGGCGGTCTCCTCGGCGAGGCGCCGCTCGTTGGCGACCACGTCGGCCGGGACCTCGTCGCGCGTCAGGTAGGTCGGAGCCATCGCCGCGGCGTGCATGGCCACGTCCCGCAGCACCTCGCTCTCGCCGTCGGCGGCGAGGAGCACCCCGATCTGGGGCGGCAGGTCCGGGCTGGTCTTGTGCAGGTACTGGACGACCTGCTCGCCCTCGACCCGCGCGACCCGGCGCACCTCGATCTTCTCCCCGATCGTGGCGTTGGCCTCGTCGAGCAGCGTCTGCACGCTCTTGCCGTCGATGTCGGACTCCAGCACGGTCGCGGCGTCACCGGCACCGATCCTGACGGCCTGCTCCAGGACCTGCTGGCCGAGCTCCTGGAACCGCTCGCCCTTGGCGACGAAGTCGGTCTCGCAGTTCAGCTCGATCATGGTCCCGACACCGCCGTCGACCTGCGCGGCGACCAGCCCGTTGGAGGCGGTGCGGCCCTCGCGCTTGGTCACGCCCTTGAGGCCCTTGACCCGCAGGTACTCGGCGGCCTTCTCGAAGTCGCCCTCGTTCTCCTCCAGGGCCTTCTTGCAGTCGAGCATGCCCGCGCCGGTCTGCTCCCGGAGCTTCTTGATGTCAGCGGCGCTGTAGTTCGCCATCCGTCGTCTCGCTTCTCTCGTCTCGTATGGCTCGGTCAGGCTGGAACGCGAGGAGGTCAGGCCTTGTCCTCGGCGTTCGGCTCTGCGACCTCGGCGGGGATGTCGGTCTCGGTCTTCGGCTCCGTGGCGGGTTCAGCGGCCGGCGCGTCGTCACCCGGCTCCACCGTCTGGATGCCCTCGGCGTCACCCTGGGACTCGGGGCCCGCGACGGCGGGCGACTCCACCACGCCGGCTTCGGCCTCAGCGTGCTCCTGGGTGCCCTCGAGCAGCTCCCGCTCCCACTCGGCGAGCGGCTCGCCGCCGGCGACCTGGGCCTGGCCACCTTCCGCGGCACCGGAGCGCGCCATCAGACCCTCGGCGACCGCGTCGGCGACCACGCGGGTGAGCAGGGCGACCGCGCGGATGGCGTCGTCGTTGCCCGGGATCGGGTAGTCCACCTCGTCCGGGTCGCAGTTCGTGTCGAGGATCGCCACGACCGGGATGCCGAGCTTGCGGGCCTCGTCGACGGCGAGGTGCTCCTTCTTGGTGTCGACGATCCACACCGCACTGGGCACCTTCGTCATGTCGCGGATACCGCCCAGCGTGCGCTCGAGCTTGTCGTGCTCGCGGCGCATCATGAGCAGCTCCTTCTTCGTGCGGCCGCTGCCGGCCACGTCGTCGAAGTCGATCTGCTCGAGCTCCTTGAGCCGCTGCAGGCGCTTGTGCACGGTGCTGAAGTTGGTGAGCATGCCGCCCAGCCACCGCTGGTTCACGTACGGCATGCCCACGCGGGACGCCTGCTCGGCGATCGGCTCCTGCGCCTGCTTCTTGGTGCCGACGAACAGCACCGAACCGCCGTGGGCGACGGTCTCCTTGACGAACTCGTAGGCGCTGTCGATGTAGCTCAGCGACTGCTGCAGGTTGATGATGTAGATGCCGTTGCGCTCGGTGAAGATGAAGCGCTTCATCTTCGGGTTCCACCGGCGGGTCTGGTGCCCGAAGTGGACGCCGCTCTCGAGCAGCTGACGCATGGTGACGACGGCCATGCCGACGCACTCCTTCCGCACCGGCCGTGCCGGTGCCCCTCGGTTCCTCGCGACGGCCACCGCGGACGCCGCGCCTGGCGCCCGCGACGCACCCCACCGCACGTCGATCAGTAGCTGATCAGTGACGAGCGGACCGAGTGGCGCGCCCCGCGTCCCTGGCCCGGCTCGCCATCGGGCGGCCGGGTGGTCGGCGGTGTGCGGGCGCGCGAACTCGACCGGACGAGCCGGCCGGTTGATTGCAGTGGACGAGTCTACGCGGCAGCGACCCGCAGCCCAAAACTGTGCGGTCGGCTGCCCTGGGCTAGCGTCGCCGCATGCTCGTGCAGAGGATGCAGTCCTTCACCACGACGATCTTCGCGGAGATGACGGCGCTGGCGCAGCGCACCGGCGCCGTGAACCTCGGCCAGGGCTTCCCCGACAGTGACGGCCCGCCGGAGCTGCTGGAGGCTGCGGTCGACGCGATCCGCTCCGGTGCGAACCAGTATCCCCCGGCCCGCGGGGTGCCCGAGCTGCGTCGCGCCATCGCTGACCAGCAGCGAGAGCGGTACGGCCTCGACGTGGACGCCGACACGCAGGTTCTCGTCACGACCGGCGCCACCGAGGCGATCGCGGCGGCCATCCTGGCCCTGTGCGAGCCGGGCGACGAGGTCGTCACCCTGGAGCCGTACTACGACTCCTACGCGGCGTCGATCGCGCTTGCCGACGCCGCGCGCCGGACGGTGCCGCTGCGCCCGCCGCACTACGCGCTGGACGCGGGCGCCCTCGCCGCCGCCTTCTCCGACCGCACCCGGCTGGTGCTCCTCAACACCCCGCACAACCCGACCGGACGTGTGCTCACCCGCGAGGAGCTCGAGACGGTCGCCCGGCTCGCCCTCGAGCACGACGCCATCGTGCTGTCCGACGAGGTCTACGAGCACCTGACCTTCACCGGCCACGACCACATCCCGATCGCGACCCTGCCCGGGATGGCAGAGCGGACCCTCACGATC
>JASBSH010000106.1 GCA_030149025.1 Actinomycetales bacterium
CTCGGTGCCGCTCGACGCCTTGTGAGGACGAGGTGGCTTCGTCCCACTGCTCGGCCTCGGCGTTCGGATTCGCATGGTGCCGCAGCAGCAGGTATGCCAGGACGCCGAACAGAACGGCGAAGCCGCACCAGGCGAACAGCACGTCCAAGCCGTTGGTCTGTGTCATGACGACCTCTCGCCGCCAGACCTGTCGCTCCTGTCGACGTCCCGGATCGACGACAGGTCCTCCTCGCTCCGGCGGATCTGCACCGATCCCGGAGGAAGAGCCACGGCGCCCCCCAGGCGACGAACAGCGACCGGCTCGCCAGGGCACGGAACAGCACGGTGAGCGGCCATGGGCCCCTCCATCTGCTCACGGCGGTAGCCGAGCCGTTGAGCGACTGCGGCCGGGCCGACGGTCAGCCCGCAGATGCGGGGGTCGTCCTGCGACTGCTCGATCCTGATGTCGCACGCGGCCGACGTCGTGGCCGTGCACGTCGAGGACCCGCCAGCCGATGATCTCGGACCCTTTCACGTCGTACCGCCCGGCAGCTTCGACACGATCTTGTCGCGTGTCCAGGTGCGGAGCAGTTGGGCTCCCACCTGCTCGCCCTCACCTACAGGCGGATCAGCTTTCGGTCCAATGACTTCACCTGGTCGAACGGGATGCGCGACGGAGCCGGGCCGACGGTCAGCCCGGCCGCAGTCGTCGTGCCGTGGACAGCCACAGGAGGCCGAGCACACCGCCCAGCATGGGACCGAAAACCATTGGCCCGCAAAGGATCGCCGTCAGGATCGGTGGCGTGCCGTCGTCCGGGTCCGTGAACTCCAGGTCGTCGACCTTCCGACGCCAGGGAGACCGCCACCATCACGGCGAGGACCACCACCCCGAGGGTGTTGGCGAACCAGCCGTTCACCCGGTCGCCGAGGTAGTCCCGGTCGTTCGCCGTCACCAGGATCGGCAGGTACGTCAACGGGATCGCTGCTGCTCCGAGCACCACCGAGACGATCGTGACCCGGATCGGGTCGACGGTGGTGAGTACGAAGGCTGTTCCCAGGAGCAGGGTGGCGAGGCACACGACGTGGAACCTCGGCGCCCGCGTGGGCGGCAGCCACTTGCCCCAGCTCCAGCCGAAGTACTGGCCGATGGAGTAGCCGGTGGACAGCGTGGTCTCCGCGGCGGGGTGAAGGTGGCGGCGAAGAATCCGACGAGTGCAAAGGCCAGACCCAACTTGCCGAAGGCGACGGCCACGGGAAGGCCGACCTGGCCGAGGTGGGAGACGTTACCTGCCTGGGCAGCAGCACCACCGCCGACGTCGCCATGATGCCCAGCGTGAGCAGGCCGCCAAGGGGAAAACCGAACAGGACGTTCAGGCGCATCTCGCCAAGGCTCCTCGCCGTCCAGCCCCCTCGAGGCCGCCGGCTGAGAAGAAGATCACTTGGTACGGGACGATGCACGCGCCGATCAGCGACACCGCGTAGAAGAGATACGTCGCGAGCGACTCGTTCGCCGGCACTGTGGGCCGAACCGCACTGTGCAGCAAAGCGTTCCGGTTCGTCGGCAGGAAGAACAGGGCGACCAGGAACACAACCAGCGCCAGGCCCATGAGGCCGAAGACGCACTCCATGTGCTGGAACTTCATGCGCCACGTCACGCCCCAGACGGCGAGGGCGACCAGCGGCACCCACAGTAGGTAGTTGACGTCACTGGCGAGCTCGAGCGACAACGCGACACCCCCGATCTCGGCGGAGAGGGCGAGCGCGCTGAGGACGCACGCTGCGACGAGGTTGAGCAGCCCGAAGCGAACACCCAGTCGCTCGCGCACGACGTGGAACACCGGCCGGTGCGCGATGGCGGTGACTCGACCGGCCATCTCCGCGTACACCGACATTCTGAGGGTGCCGACGAGCACCGCCCACGCCAGCGACAGGTTGAACCGGGCGCCAGGTCACCGAGGCGTGACGGTTCCCGCGTCGGGTGCTTCAGTTCGCCGAGGGCTCTGCCGACTCCTGCCGGGTCATCGCGCCGAAGCGCAATGCGCAGGTCGGTCAACGCGTTCGAAGCGTCCTGCAGCCGTTGATCGGCCTGGCCCTTGAGCTTGATCGACTCTTCGTCAGGCGGCTGCCGGCTGTCGAGCGCCGTCATGGCGGAATCGGCATCCCGCTCGGCGTTCGTGACGACGGTTTTCGCGTAGGCGTCCGTGAGCCGCCCACGTTGCCAGGCCCGGCGCCCAAGCTCGCTGAGCTGATCGCACTCGACATCGCGTCTGAGGTGGTGGCGACCTTCTGCTGATAGTCCTCGTAGCCCGACGACGGTGTCGCGCAGCCGGTCAGTGCGAACGCGACCACGAAGGAGGCGAGTCGCACCGACCGACACGCGCCGACGAACCAGCAGCATCAGCTGCGCCCCACACAGGAAGCACTACCCGCGCTCGCACCGCCACACGTTGCGGCGTGCGGCGCCGTTTGTGCCTTCCAACTAATGTGCCTGATCTGCGCTGGCGCCGATCAGAACGTGTCCACAGCCCGGCTCAGGCGCGGAACGTGCCGGGCCGGGGCTGGACCCACAGCGGGACCGAGTATCCGTCGTCCCATGGGAATCGGCCGCCAGCGTCGTCCCAGGTGAGCTGCAGAGCCGGCACCGAGTACTCGCTGGGGCGGCGGTAATGACGGTTCGCGCCGAACAGGATCTCGCCGGGGTTTGGCACCTCCTCGACGAAGAGGCGGTGCGG
>JASBSH010000113.1 GCA_030149025.1 Actinomycetales bacterium
TCCTCGGCGAACTCGACTCGGCGCACAAGGGTGTCGGTGACGGGCAGCAGAGTCAGCGAGGCGAGCACGCGTGGTGGCAGACCCGTTCCCGGCGCGGGCGCGGGCCGCTCGGCCAGCGCTGTGGCCAGCCGCTCCTCCACCACAGACTCGAACATGTGTTCGAAATTACCTCACGCAGCGGACCATGGCAAGAGGGCGACGCAGGTCACTTTCGGCACCGCTGGGCTCGACGCGCAGTCGGCTAAGGCGGTGCCCGCACAAGCGTCCTGCCACTAGGCAAGAACTGTCGATTCCGCGACACGCCCGCGCGCCTCACGCCTGCAGCGCCGCCGATCACCTAACGTCTTCGACACGACGTAGTTGACATAACTATAACCTTCTACTTGAGGGTGAGGGTCTGGGGAAGGGCTCGCACTCCTGGGGTAGGGACAGCAAGACAGACACCAACCAGCGAGAGGCAACCGACGTGGCAGCACCGCAGAACTACCTCGCGGTCATCAAGGTCGTCGGCATCGGCGGCGGCGGCGTGAACGCGGTCAACCGGATGATCGAGGTCGGCCTGAAGGGGGTTGAGTTCATCGCCATCAACACCGACGCTCAGGCGCTGCTGATGAGCGATGCCGACGTCAAGCTCGACGTCGGTCGTGAGCTCACCCGCGGACTGGGCGCCGGGGCGGACCCCGAGGTCGGCCGGAAGGCGACAGAAGACCACGCGGAGGAGATCGAGGAGGTCCTCAAGGGGGCCGACATGGTCTTCGTCACCGCCGGGGAGGGTGGTGGCACAGGTACCGGTGGTGCGCCCGTCGTGGCACGGATCGCCCGGTCGCTGGGTGCCCTGACGATCGGCGTCGTCACCCGGCCGTTCACTTTCGAGGGACGCCGCCGTGCTAACCAGGCCGAGTCGGGGATCGAGGGCCTGCGCGAAGAGGTGGACACCCTCATCGTCATCCCGAACGACAGGCTGCTGTCCATCAGCGACCGCGCCGTCAGCGTCCTGGACGCCTTCAAGTCCGCGGATCAGGTCCTGCTCTCCGGTGTTCAGGGCATCACCGACCTCATCACCACACCCGGCCTCATCAACCTCGACTTCGCCGACGTGAAGTCCGTGATGCAGAACGCCGGCAGCGCGCTCATGGGCATCGGTTCCGCGCGCGGGGAGGACCGCGCCGTCCAGGCCGCCGAGCTCGCCATCTCCTCACCGCTGCTGGAGGCGAGCATCGACGGCGCGCACGGCGTGCTGCTGTCGGTTCAGGGTGGCAGTGACCTCGGTCTCTTCGAGATCAACGAGGCCGCACGGCTGGTCCAGGAGGCCGCGCACCCGGAGGCGAACATCATCTTCGGTGCCGTCATCGACGACGCCCTGGGCGACGAGGTCCGCGTCACCGTCATCGCCGCAGGTTTCGACGGCGGGAACCCGGCGCGGCGCAAGGACGACCGGGCTCTCGGGCAGGTGTCCGGGCGCCAGTCGGCGTCCGCCCCTCGGACCGACATCCCGTCGGCGCCCTCCACCGCTCCGGTCCAGTCCGCGGCTCCGTTCGGCGTGAACCCCCTGCCGACACACCCCCAGCCGCAGCCAACGCAGCAGCCCGAGCCGGCACGGGCCCAGACGCCACCCCCGGCCTATGGCATGGCCGGCCAGAACGGGCACACCCAGCAGTCGGCCCAGGCCCAGAGCCACCATCAGCCCCAGAGCCACCAACCCCAGTCGACCCAGCAACCGCCGGCGGCGCCGCCCCGCGTGATCGACGAGCCCCCGCGGGTCCGCCCCCGCCCGGGCGCCTTCCAGGACGACGACGACCTCGACGTCCCGGACTTCTTGAAGTAGGAGCCACGGACTACCCACACCACCTCCGTACCGCACCCGGCCCGTCTGCGAGGCTGGCCGGGTGCTGTGGTTCGAGGAGCGGGGCTCAGACGGCTCGGGCGTCGGGTTCACCAACCGCTCTGGCGGCGTCAGCCAGGAGCCCTGGTCAAGCCTGAACCTCGGCGCCCACGTCGGCGACGCGCCCGATCACGTGACCGAGAACCGTGCCCGCCTCGCAGCGCACCTGGGCCTCGAACCGCCCCGGGTCCTGTACATGCACCAGGTGCACAGCGCGACCGTCGTCCACGCGACCGGGCCGTGGCCGGACGGTCAGCCGCCACCGGAAGCGGACGCGATGGTGACGGACACGCCGGACCTGGCTCTCGTCGTCCTCGTCGCCGACTGCGTCCCCGTGGTCCTGACCTCGCCGGAGGGCGTCGTCGGTGTCGCTCACGCAGGCCGGCGGGGCATGGATGCACGTGTCGTACCCGCCGCCGTCGACGCGATGCGGGACCTGGGCGCCAGCCACGTGCGCGCCGTCCTCGGCCCGTCCATCTGCCCCCGCTGCTACGAGGTCCCGAAGGATCTTCGTGAGGACGTCGCCACGCGGCACCCGCTCACGGCCTCGGTCACGTACACGGGCACCCCGGCCCTCGACGTCGCGGCCGGCGTCCTCGCCCAGCTCGAGTGCATCGCCGACTCCCGGCAGCTTCCCGGGTGCACGGCCGAACGGGACGACCTGTACTCCTATCGGCGCGACGGCGTGACGGGCCGCTTCGCCGGTGTCGCCCGCACCCGCAGAGGACCCGCGTGACGGTCCACCTCGGTGAAGACGGCAGGCGGGAGGAGCTGGCGCGCAACCTCGACGCCGTCCGGCAACGTGTCGAGAGGGCCTGTGCCGCAGCCGGCCGCGACCCCGCGGACGTGACGACCATCGTCGTCACGAAGACCTTCCCCTCCGCAGACGTCCGCGTCCTGTGGGAGCTCGGTGTCCGGGACGTCGCCGAGAACCGCGACCAGGAGGCGAGGGGCAAGGTCGCGGAGCTGCACGGCCTGCCGGACCTGAGGTGGCACTTCGTCGGACGGCTCCAGACGAACAAGGCGGGGTCAGTCGCGGCGTACGCGGACGTCGTCCACTCCGTCGACCGGCTGCGCCTGGTGCGGGCACTCGACCGTGGCGCGGGTGCCGCGGGACGCCGGCTCGGGTGCCTGGTGCAGATCTCCCTGGACGGCGACACGCGGCGAGGCGGCATCGCTGCGGAAGGTGCCCCTGACGTGGCAGCCGCGGTCGCGGCTGCGGAGAACCTGACCTTGCTGGGGGTGATGGCGGTGGCCCCGCTGGGCGAGGACCCGGCGGCGGCTTTCGGCCGGCTCACGCGGATCTCCAACGAGCTGCGCCCCGACCACCCGAACGCGGGCTGGATCTCGGCTGGAATGAGCGGTGATCTGGAGCAGGCGGTGGCCGCCGGGGCGACACACCTGCGTGTCGGCGCCGCGGTCCTCGGATCGAGACCTCCGCTCCGCTAGCGTTTCCGCCGGGACGCGAGCACCACTGACCGGCTCGTACCACTGAGCTGACCGAGGAGCGATGTCATGGCGGGGGCACTGCGCAAGACGATGGTCTACCTGGGCCTGGCCGAGGAGGACGAACGCTACGACGGATACGAAGGGTACGAGGAAACCACGTCCGGCCGAGCGACGCCGGCGCAGTCGAGCCCGTCGGCTGCCGAGGCGGACGGCCTGGAGGACCGGAGGGCCCAGGTGACACCGATCAAGCGTGACCGGCAGGTTGCACGGGTGGTGCCCGAACCCGTCGGTGGTGAGCTCAGCCGCATCACCACGATCCACCCGCGCAGCTACAACGACGCGAAGGCCATCGGCGAGAGCTTCCGCCAGGGCGTGCCGGTGATCATGAACCTCACCGACATGGAGGACGCCGACGCCAAACGCCTGGTGGACTTCTCAGCCGGGCTCATCTTCGGTCTGCGAGGAGCGATCGAGCGGGTCACCAACAAGGTCTTCCTGCTGTCCCCGGCCCACGTGGAGGTGACCGGCGAGGAGCCGACCCGGGCCCGCACGGAGTCATCCGCCGCGTTCTTCAACCAGAGCTGATCCCTAGGCTTAGCCCTCGTGTCCCTGCTCTTCTCGGTTCTCTACTTCGTCGCCTTCATCTACTTCGTGCTGCTGATCGCGCGGCTGGTCCTCGACTGGGTGCAGGTGCTCTCCCGGGACTGGACCCCCAAGGGCGTCGTTCTCGTGCTCGCCGAGATCGTCTACACCGCCACCGACCCGCCGCTGCGAGCCGTGCGTCGCGTCCTCAAGCCCATCCGCATCGGACCGGTCATGCTGGACCTCGGCTTCATGGTGGTGTTCATCGCCGTGATCATTCTCATGCGGGTCTTCCAGTCCCTTGCGGCGGTGTCCGCATGAGCACGAGCACGAGTCCGTGCATGATGATCTCCGGTGCGACGCATCGGCGCACTGACAGCGAGTCCGATACGGTTGCACCCGCGATCCCGGGAACGCCGGGTCCACGGTTGTCCGCACTCCCGCACGAGGTGACCACATGGCGTTGACGCCGGAGCAGGTAGTCGAGAAGCGCTTCCAGGCGACGAAGTTCCGCGAAGGGTACGACCAGGACGAGGTCGACGACTTCCTGGACGAGGTCGTGGCCGAGTTGCGCCGGCTGAACGCCGAGAACGACGAGCTACGCGCCAAGTTGGCCGCTTGCGAGCGGCGGGTCGGGGAGCTGACCCGCTCCACGGCCACCGGTGCACAGCCGGCCGTTCAGGCGCCGCCTCAGCAGGAGAAGGCGCCGCAGCCTGAGCAGCCTGCCAAGCAGTCGCAGCCCCAGCCGCAGACCGCCCCCACGCCCGTCCCGGCAGCCACCGCTCCCGCCACGGGCGGTTCCCAGCCCACCGGCCCGGAGGCAGCCACCGGCATGCTCGCCCTCGCCCAGAAGCTCCACGACGAGCACGTGCGCAGCGGTGAGGAGAAGCGCGACCAGCTCATCCGGGAGGCCGAGCAGCACGCCGCCCGCCTGGTGGCCGATGCCGAGCAGAAGCAGCGCGAGACGCTCGGCTCGCTGGAGCGGGAGCGGTCCCTGCTCGAGCGCAAGATCGACGAGCTGCGCACCTTCGAGCGGGACTACCGCTCGCGCCTCAAGTCCTACCTGGAGAGCCAGCTGCGCGACCTCGAGGCGAAGGGCACGATCGTGCCGAACCGCAATCCCGGCTCCGGACAGGAGCAGGGCGGCGGGTACGCCTTCGGTCAAAGCTGACCAAGGGGTCGACGGCACCCGAGCGGACTGGCGGCGGGCTGGGAGGTTCCCGGCCCGCCGCCATGCTCCAGGTATGAGGTTCTCCATCAGGGTGAGACCCGGTTCGTCCCGGACCGCGGTCGGAGGCGTCCACGACGGTGCGCTCGTGGTCCGCGTGACCGCACGTGCCGTCGACGGTGCAGCGACGCAGGCGGCTCTGGTCGCCGTCGCGGAGGCCCTGGGTGTGCGGCGCCGCCAGGTCGCTCTCGTGTCGGGTGCCACGAGCAGGACCAAGGTGCTCGACGCGGAGGGGGACGACGAGGATGTCGCGGCCGCGTTGGCGTCCCTCCGCGGCTCTTGAGAGGGAGCCGCGGTCCAGTCTCTCCGAGACATGGATGAGAGCGCTTTACACCCAGCCATTGAGTCCAGTGACGGCGGCACCTATCCTCGCGGCACCACGACGATCACGTGATCGTCCCGGGCTTCAGGAATGGGGGCTCCATGGCGCAGCGCGGACGTGGACTGGCGGACGCCGCCCGGCGAGCCGTAGGACGAGCGGCCAAGGCGGTACGCGGCCATGACGCCGAAGTGACCGGCGACGGGCGTGCCGGCACGAAGGCGCCCGGGACCGCCGGCGCGCCGAGTGGAAGCAAGAAGGCGTCCGGGAAGAAGTCGGCCCCGGCCAAGAAGTCGGCCAACGCGGCTGCGACGGGCACCGAGGCGACGACCTCGGCGAAGAAGGCCACTGTCGCCAAAAAGGCGACGGAGCCGGCGGCCAAGAAG
>JASBSH010000133.1 GCA_030149025.1 Actinomycetales bacterium
ATCCCGGCGCGACGGCGTCCCGGCTCACCAGTCTGCCGTCCGAGGTCGTGGACGACGACACCTCCCGACGCGGCCCGACCCACTTCCTGCTGTGGGAGCCGCCGTTGCTTCCCGGCGGTGGTGAGAACGCCGCCCCGACGCGGCGCTCGGTCACGACGGAGACGGCGGACCTGCTCGCGGACCTTGTGAGTGCCGGTGTGCGGACTCTGGCGTTCGTGCGGTCGCGCCGTGGCGCGGAGGCGGTCGCGCTGACGGCCCGACGGCTGCTCGCGGAGGTGGACGGCGACCTGCCGGCGCGGGTGGCCGCCTACCGGTCCGGCTACCTCCCGGAGGAGCGGCGGGAGCTCGAGTCGGCGCTGCGGTCGGGGCGGTTGCTGGCGTTGTCGACGACCAATGCTTTGGAGCTGGGGGTGGATGTGTCCGGGCTGGACGCCGTGGTCATGGCGGGCTGGCCGGGGACCCGCGCCTCGTTGTGGCAGCAGGCGGGTCGTGCCGGAAGAGGCGGTGATGGCGCCCTGGCCGTGCTGGTGGCCCGGGATGATCCTTTGGACACCTACCTCGTGCACCACCCGGCCGCCGTGTTCGGCAAGCCGGTGGAGGCGACAGTGCTGGACCCCGAGAACCCCTACGTCCTGGCCCCGCACCTGTGCGCGGCAGCGGCGGAGCTGCCCCTCACGGAGTCCGAGCTGCCGATGTTCGGGGACGGGGCGGCCGAGCTGCTGGATCTGCTCGTCGGACGCGGGCTTCTGCGGCGCAGGCCCGCCGGCTGGTTCTGGACGGCGACCGGGCGGGCCAGCGACCTCACCGACCTCCGCGGTGTGGGAGGTTCACAGGTCCGGGTGGTGGAGGTGGCCACGGGCCGCGTTCTCGGGTCGGTCGACGAGCCGTCGGCACACCACACCGTGCACGACGGCGCGGTGTACCTGCATCAGGGTGCGTCCTACGTCGTCGAACAGCTCGACCTCACCGAACACGTGGCGCTCGTGCGGCGCGAGGACGTGGGCTTCTCGACCCAGGCCCGTGAGGTGACCGACATCCAGATCCTCGACGACCGTCGCTGCGAGGCGTGGGGTGAGGTCGGCCTGCACTTCGGGATGGTGGAGGTGACCAGCCAGGTCGCGTCGTTCCTGCGACGTGACGTGATGACCGGCACAGTGCTCGGGGAGGAGCCCTTGGAGCTGCCGGCTCGCCGGCTGCGAACGGCGGCGGTCTGGTGGACGCTGCCGGAGGAGCTTCTGGCACGGTTCGGCGTGGAGGTGGCGGACGTGCCCGGCTCGGCGCATGCTGCGGAGCACGCCGCAATCGGGCTGCTGCCGCTCGTGGCCACGTGCGACCGCTGGGACGTGGGCGGCGTCTCGACCGCGCTGCATCCCGACACCGGGATGCCGACGATCTTCGTGCACGACGGCCACCCGGGTGGCGCGGGCTTCGCCGAGCGCGGTTTCCACTCGGCAAGCACGTGGCTGCAGGCGACGCTCGATGCCATCGCGTCCTGCGAGTGCAAGAGCGGATGCCCCTCGTGCGTGCAGTCGCCGAAGTGCGGCAACGGCAACGAGCCGCTCGACAAGGCCGGGGCGGTGCGCCTGCTGCGCGCGACTCTGGCGGCCGCGCCGGCAGGACGCCACCAACCGGACGTCAACCACCAGGACGACGACCCACAGGACGACGACCAACAGGACGAAACCCGGCGTTGATCGCTAACCTCCACCGAAGGTCCGGCCCGGGGAGGAACGATGATCGTCCTGGCCCTGCTGCTGTTGGTTCTCGTCGCGGCGGTGGTCGCGTTCGTGCTCACGGAGGGCGTGGACCAGACCGTCCAGCTCAGCGCGGACTGGATCGGCTTCAGCTGGCGCCCGTCCGTCATCGTCGTGTTCCTGCTCGGGGCGCTGTGCCTGTTCGCCGCCTAGCTCGCGCTGGCTCTGATCCGCGGGGGTTTTCGGCGCGGCCGGGATCGCCGTCGCGAGCTGAAGCGACTGCGCGAAGCCGAACGCGAACGCACCGCCACGCACACGGTGAACGAGCAGTCCGGCGAAACTTCGCCGACCACACGCCATGAGCGTGCCAAGACGCGTAGGGCCGCCGACGCGCCGCCAGCACGTCGAGAAAGCCGGCACGACGAGCCGCCGGGTCGCTGAGGACGTGCGGACGTGCCCCTGGCACTTCCAGCAGCGCCTGCTCGGCCCCCGAGGTGCTCGGCCAAGCAGCTTGGGTAACCGGCTCACTCCC
>JASBSH010000134.1 GCA_030149025.1 Actinomycetales bacterium
TGTGCCGTGGTGGACGAGGCGCTGGCCGACATCATCGATCTGCGCGAGCGCGAGAGCGCCCGACTGGACGCCGGGCGGGTGCCCGCATGACGGCCGGACGTGACCGCCGGCGCCACGTCGTGGTCATCGGCGACCTGCTCCTGGACGTCGACCTGACGGGACGGTCCGAGCGGCTGTGCCCGGACGCGCCGGCGCCGGTCGTGGACCTCGAGGAGCGGCGGGAGAGTCCGGGGGGCGCAGGGCTGACGGCACTGCTGTGCCGGGCGCCGCGTGTGGACGTCACGCTCGTCGCCCCCGTCTCGGGCGACGACGCTGGTCGCCGGCTGCGGGAGCTGCTCGACGGCAAGATCCGCCTCCTGGAGCTGGACCACGACGGCGGTACGCGCACCAAGACGAGGGTTCGCGCCGCCGGGCAGACCCTGCTGCGCCTGGACTCCGGAGGGTCGGGGCGACCGCTCGCCCCGCCGAACCGGGAGGTGAGACGGGCGCTCGCAGCGGCTGACGTCGTCCTCGTCTCCGACTACGGCGGTGGCACCACGTCGCACCCGGCGGTCCGTGAGGTGCTGACCGATATCGCGCGGCGCACGCCTGTCGTGTGGGACCCGCACCCGCGGGGTGGCCCTCCGGTGCCGGGCGTCGCCGTCGTGTCCCCGAACCAGGCGGAAGCCCGTGCCGCGGTGGGGGATTCGCAGCTGCCACCGGAGGAACTCGCCAGCCGGCTGCGTGAGACCTGGGCAGCACGCGCGGTGTGCGTCACCGCCGGCGAGTCCGGTGCCTACCTGTCAGCGCCGGGTGGGGAGCCGCTGTACGTGCCGTCGCAGTCGGTCGCCGCCGGTGACCCTTGCGGTGCCGGGGACCGGTTCGCGGCGACCCTGGCGGTGTGCCTCGCCCAGGGAGCGCTGCTCTCCGAGGCCGTCGTGGTGGCGGTGGACGCGGCGTCCAGCTGGGTGGCTGCCGGCGGTGCGGCGGCCTACCGGCAACCCAACCCCAACCCCGAGCCCGAGCCCGAGCCCAAGCCCAAGCCCAAGACCAGCCCCAGCCGCGCCCCCCACGGCCAGCCCCACCCCGATGCCGTGATCATGAAATCCCCGTTCGCGCCGGCGGTCGACGGCGCGCCGTCCGCCCAGCAGGTGGTCCACGAGATCCGTTCTCGCGGTGGGCACGTGGTTGCTACCGGCGGCTGCTTCGACGTGCTCCACGCCGGGCACGTGTCCTGCCTGCAGGCGGCCAGACGGATGGGGGACGGGCTGGTGGTGCTTCTGAACTCGGACGAGTCGGTGCGCCGCAGCAAGGGGGACGGCAGGCCGGTGAACACCGCCGAGGACCGGGCGCGCGTCCTCCTCGGGCTCGGGTGCGTCGACGCCGTGGAGATCTTCGAGGACGACGACCCGTCCGCAACGCTGGAACGACTGCGGCCGGACGTCTGGGCGAAGGGCGCCGACTACGGCGGTGCGGTCCTGCCGGAGGCCGAGGTGGTTCGCGGGTACGGGGGCAGGGTCGTACTGCTGCCGTATCTCGCAGGCCGCTCCACCACCCGGATCCTGAACGACCTGATCAACGAGGAGGTTCGATGACCACGCACGCCCACCTGGACGCTGTCTACGTGACGGGAGGTGCCAGCGGACTGGGAGCTGCCGTCGTCCAGGCGGTGGAGAAGCACGGCGGCCGGGCTGCGGTGATCGACCGCGCCGCGCCCGACACGGACGTGCCGTTCGCGCAGGCGGACCTGTCGGACACCAGCCAGGCGGTGCGCGCCGTCGAGCAGCTCGCCAGAAAGTTCCGGCCCCCCACCGCGCTCGTCACGGCCGCCGGCACCGACGCCTGCGGGCAGCTGGCGGACGTGCCGCCGGAGCAGTGGGAGAACGTCGTCCGCGTCAACCTGTTCGGGACGGTGTCGGTGATCCGCGCCGCCCTGCCGCATCTCCTGGAGAACCGCGGCAGCATCGTCACGGTCGGGTCCACGCTGGGGCTCAAAGCCGTCAGCGACGCAACCGCCTACTGCGCCAGCAAGTTCGGCGTGGTCGGCTTCACCCGGGCACTCGCCGCGGAGCTCGCCGGCAGAGTTGGTGTCACCCTGCTGATCCCGGGCGGGATGGACACGCACTTCTTCGACGGCCGGACCGAGCAGTACAGGCCGGGGCCGGACGCCAGGCTCAACGACCCGGCGGTGGTCGCTGAGCTCGTCGTCACGGCGCTGACGCAGCCCGAGGGCTCGCAGCTGAGGGAGCTCGTCGCCGCCGCGGACACCGAACCGTCCTGGCCGTGACCGTCCTCGTCCTCCGCGCCCTCGGGCTCGGAGACGCCCTGACCGGCGTCGCACCCCTGCGGGGGGTGCGGCGCCGGTTCCCCCAGGACCGCCTGGTGCTGGCGGCGCCAGCCGAGATCGGTTCTCTGCTGCGCAGCTTCGGTGTCATCGACGAGGTCCTGCCGCACTCCGGGCTGGGCCCCTTGGACCCTGCTGCGCTGGCGGCACACGGACTGCAGGACGGCGGCCACGTCGCCGTCAACCTGCACGGGCGCGGGCCGCAGAGCCATCGCCTGCTGCAGGCGACGCGGCCCGGCCGGCTCATCGCGTTCCGATCGGTGGAGGTCGGGCAGGAGGGACCCCAGTGGGTCCGCGATGAGCACGAGGTGGACCGCTGGTGCCGGCTGATCCGGTCGGCAGGGGGAGAGTGCGGGCGTGAGGACCTGCTCGTGGACGACCCACCGGAGCCCCTTGTCGTCCAGGGCGAGAGCCTTCGGGACGCGGTCGTGCTGCACCCCGGTGCGGCGTCGGGAAGCCGGCGTTGGCCCGTTGAACGTTGGGGTGAGGTCGCCCGTGCCCTGACACGCCGCGGCCATCGCGTGGTCGTGACGGGTGTGGACTCGGAGCGTCCGCTCACCGCGGCTGTGGCGGGCCGTGCGCCCCAGGTGCTCGACCTGGGCGGGCGGCTGACTCTGGCTCAGCTGGATGCTCTGGTGGCGAGCGCGAGGCTGCTGCTGAGCGCAGACACGGGCGTGGCGCATCTCGCCACTGCTCGCCGCACCGCTTCCGTGGTCATCTTCGGGCCCACCCCGCCTGCGCAGTGGGGGTCGGCGGTCGACCCGCACCTGCACGCGGTCCTGTGGCGCGACGTCCCGGGCGCGGCGGCGGATCCGCACGGCGACGAGGTCGATGCGCGGCTGGAGGCCGTCGCCGTGGACGAGGTGGTGGACGCCGCCTGCCGACTGCTGGCCACGGCACCTTCGGTAGCCACACACTGAACCCCTCCAGAGCCTGATCACGCATCTCTGCACGCACCACCTGTACGGAACTGCAGGATCACGGCTAGCGGTCAGGCGCGGCGAAGCTCCAGCTGGGAGAACCAGGACACCGTGCTCCGCAGACCCTCCGCCCACGACACCGACGGCTGCCAGCCGAGGACCTGCTCGGCCAGAGACGTGTCGGGCCGACGGACCTGAGGGTCGTCCACGGGCCGTTCCACGTGCCGGATGGTCGACCGGGAGCCGGTTGCCGCGATCACGTCCTCGGCGATCTGCAGGACGGTGAGCTCGTCCGGGTTGCCGATGTTCATCGGCCCCGGATGCCCGCTACGGGCCAAGGCGAGGACGCCGTCCACGAGGTCGTCGACGTAGCAGACGGACCGGGTCTGCAGGCCGTCCCCGGCCACGGTGAGCGGTTCCCCCGCCAGGGCCTGCCGGATGAACGTCGGCACCGCCCGCCCGTCGTGGGGGCGCATCCTCGGACCATAGGTGTTGAAGATGCGCACGATCGTGGTGTCGATCCCGTAGCTGTTGCGGTAGGCGGTCGTCAGGGCCTCGGCGTAGCGCTTCGCCTCGTCGTACACCGCCCGCGGGCCAACGGGGTTCACGTGCCCCCAGTAGTCCTCCGGCTGGGGGTGGACCTGTGGGTCGCCGTAGACCTCGGAGGTGCTCGCCAGCAGGAAGCGTGCGCCCTTCTCCCGAGCCAGGTCCAAGGCGTGCTGCGTGCCGATCGCGCCGACCTCCAAGGTCTCGATCGGCATCTTCAGGTAGTCCACCGGGGACGCCGGGCACGCCATGTGGAGCACCAGGTCCACAGGCCCGGGCACGTGGAAGTACCCGGTGATGTCGCACTGGATCGACCTGAACCGCGCCCGGTTCGCCAACGGCGCAAGGTTCACCGGAGTCCCGGTGACGAAGTTGTCGAGGCAGAGCACCTCGCTGCCACCGTCCAGGAGGGCCTCGCAGACGTGGCTGCCGAGGAACCCGGCGCCGCCGGTGACCACCGCTCTGCGGGGCCACACTCCCTCGTCGGCGTACATCCGCACTTCGAACATGTCATGCATGGGGCCGTCCTGGTGCAACGTAGTTCCATCCCGCGGCACGCCAGGCCGGGGCGTCCAGTGAATGCCGCGTGTCCACAACGGTTTTCCGGCGGACTGTCCGCGCCAGCACCGTGGGGTCGAGAAGGCTGTACTCCGGCCAGTCGGTCAGCAGGAGCAGCACGTCGGCGTCGAGAGCAGCCGCCTCGGCGTCGTCCGCGTAGACGAGTTGCGGGCACTGCTTGCGCGCGTTGTCCAATGCCTTCGGGTCCGTGACGGTCACGACCGCACCCTCCGCGTGCAGCATCTGCGCCACGGCGAGGGCGGGGGAGTCCCTGACGTCGTCCGAGCCGGGTTTGAAGGCGGCGCCGAGAACCGCGACCCGGCGGCCGTCGAGGTCGCCGCCGCACGCCTGCCTCGCCAGCTCCGCGGCGAGCTCACGGCACCCTTGGTTGATCCTGTCCACATCGCGGAGCAGGCCGAGGCTGTCCGCCACACCCAGCTCCTCGGCGCGGTGGTAGAGCGCCCGGATGTCCTTGCCAAGGCAGCTGCCACCGAACCCGAGGCCGGCTGCGAGAGAGCCGCTTCCGATCCGCGGGTCCCGTGCCATGGCGTCGGAGAGGGCAACGACGTCGGCTCCTGTTGCGTCGCACAAGGTGGCCATGGCGTTGATGAAGGAGATCTTCGTGGCGAGGAACGCGTTGGACGCTACCTTGACCAGCTCTGCCGTCTCGAGGTTCGACACGATGCGCGGAACGCCGGCCGCCAACAGGTCCGCGTAGACGACGTCGAGGATTCGCGCCGAGCGCTCGTCCCCTTCGCAGACCCCGTACACCAGGCGGTCCGGTCGCACAGTGTCCTGCACGGCGCAACCCTCCCGGAGGAACTCGGGGTTCCAGGCCAGTCCCGCACCGCACGCCTCCCGGCTGAGTCGCTCGGCGAGCTCGCCTGCCGTCCCGACCGGTACCGTCGACTTTCCCACGACGAGGTCCCCTGGAGACAGATGTGGCCGCAGGGAGTCGAACGCCTGATGCACGAACCGGAGGTCAGCACCGCCGGAGGCATCGAGCTGGGGCGTGCCGACGCAGAGGAAGTGGACCGAGCACGTTGCCGCGGCGGCGATGTCAGTTGTCCACCCGACCCTGCCCGACCCAGTCGCCTCGCGCAGGACCTCGTCGAAGCCGGGCTCGTGGAAGGGTGCGGTACCACGTGCGAGCAGCCCGATCCGTTCGGCGTCGACGTCGATCCCCACCACCTCATGGCCGAGACTGGCCAAGCAGACGGCGTGGACGGCGCCGAGGTACCCGCAGCCCACGACGGAGATGCGAAGGCCGGCGCCTGCGCGTGTCACGCCGGTCGGGGCCGTTCCGCTCGACGGTCTGTGCATGCTGCACTTCTTCCCCCGCTGATCACTTCCATGCTTCGTCTCGCTCGCAGAGCGCACCAGCGTCTCTGAGCAGAGCCAGCTGGGCCTCGATACCTGCCGGCACCTGCTTCCGTTCCCGCAGCACCCACGCTGCGCCGAGCAGAGCCTCGCCGATGCCGGCGAAACGCGGCGCGCGAGTAGCCGAGTCCGATGTGAGCGCGTCTCGAAGCTGGATTCCTGTCTCGCGCAGGGCGTTACGTGGGCCGAACCGTAACCAAGCGGTCCACAAGGAGTTTCGCACGATGGTCTGGCTGCGCCGTGGTCGCGGCGCGCCATGGCCTGGCAGGTGGTGCGCGACAACGGAGTCCGTGTACGCGCAGTCCCACCCCGCCCGCTCGAGGTCGATGGCGAGAAGCTGCTCCTCCCCACCCACGCCGAAACGTGGATGGAAGCCGCCGACACCGAGGTACGCGGCCCGACGCACCACGGCCGCGCAGGCGATGAAGCCGAGCACTCGTGGGCCGACGCCCACCACCTCATCGAGAGGTGAGTCCTGCATCAAGCGGCAGACCGGGTCGAGCCCACCTCCGGGCTCCACCAGCAGGCGCCCCGTGAGCAACCCCACGCGGGGGTGCGCGTCGAGCAGGTCGGCTGCTGTGTTGAGGGCACCCTCGGCCCACCAGGAGTCGTCGTCGGCGAAGGCGACGTAGGGCGTGCTGGACATGCGTACCCCGACGGTGCGGCCGGCCGCCCCGATGTTGCGCGGGAGCCGCACGAGCTCGACGTCCGGGTGGTACCGGCGCACAAGGTCGTTCGTGCCGTCGGTGGAGCCGTTGTCGACCACGACGACGGGGACGCCGGCGCTGAGCCGCTGCAGCCGCTCGAGGTTGCCCAGCAGATGCTCCGCGCGGTTCCTCGTGATCACGACGAGCGTCGTCCGCGGCGGGCCCGCTGCCGGAGTTGCCGGCGCGTCACCGAGAGCTGCCACCCGGTGCTCCCTTCGTACCAGGTACGGGCTTCCATACGGGCGGCCGTGGCCGTGGACGTGGATCCGGTGCTTGCCGAGCTACCCGTTCTGCGCGGTTCCCATGCGTCACTCCCACCGCAAGCCCACCGCAAGCGGGGCGGAGGCGCACTTCTCAAGATGTCGAGAGTCGGTATCGCCGGTACAACGGAGGTACGTCGCTCGGAGGGGGAGAGGGCGGCACGGCTCGACAGCGATGTCGGACCGGCAATCGCGGTTGAGTGAGCAGCCGCGCTCTGACCGCAAGCTCGGGAAGGGGAGCGGGATGACGCAGCATTGTCCGGGGGAGGTCGCTGCGCACGGCCAAGCGCTCGCGGTCCTCGAAGTGACCACGAGCAACACTCGGCACGCGGCCTCCGATCCTGTTCTCGACCACGTGGTCAGCGAGCTCGAGGACCGACGTCGCGCCGTGCACGTGTGGCGAGCGGAGGTTCCCGACCGCGCGCCCGGTTCATGGCTACCCGCGTTGGCCGAGAACATTCGCGCGAATCTTCACCGCCCGGGCGACGGCGGGGCGCCCTCGTCCGTCCACGCCTTCGGCTGGCGGGCCGCGGTGGCACTGGCGGCCGCCTCCTCTCCGGACGCACCCGCGCTGGTGGCGCACCTCGGCGACGGCCCGGGCGGAGCCGGTCGCGACGACATCGCCACCCGCAAGCTCGAGCGGCTGCTGTGGGCGTCGGCCCGCACCGTCGACGCCGTCGTCCTGGACTCGGAGTGGGCGATCAACCGTGCGGCCGCGTGCGGGGTACCGCGCCGCCGTCTGGTGCGGGGGCTTCCCGTGGTGACTAGCCCGGACGCCGACGTCCCTTGGTCGATCAGGGACGGCGCCCGCTCGCCGCGGCTGGTGGCCGTCGGAGGCGTCGGTCCGACGGCGGGCACGGACACGCTCTTGGATGCCGTGGCGCGCATGCCCCATGTGGAGCTGGTGGTGGCAGCCCCGTCCGATGTCGCGGAGTCGCGACTGGTCAAGGCCCGGCGGTGGCTGCATCGGCGCGGCAACGGCGCCGGGGACAAGGTCCGCCTGGAGAGGTTCTGTCGCAGTCTGCTGGAGGACTGTGACGTGGTGGTGGACGCCGGCACCGGCGCGGGCTGCGCGGACGGCGTGGTGCGGGCCATGGCGCACCGGCGGGCGGTCATCGCGTCCGACGTGGGGCCGCGAGCGGAGGCGGTCGTCGCGGGCACGACAGGTGAGCTCGTCGCACCAGGCGACCCACGCCGGTGGCGCGACACGATCCTCCAGCTCCTGCAGGACCCGTTCCGGCTCGAGGCCTACGGGGACGCCGGCTACGAGCGCAGCCGTGTCGGGTTCGCGCCGGCGCGGCGCGCCGAGCTGATGCTGCACCTCGACGAACGGCTGGCCGAGGCGCGGCCGGCCCCGCCGACGATGAAGCTGACCACGAACAGGACGCTCGATGCAGCCTGACGCCTCCATGCAGACGGGAGACGCCCCGGAGGAGGTGCGCCTGGACGGCCGCCCGGGCCTGCGCTCGGACGTGGACGAGCTGCTGCACGCGGCGGCACGGTGCTCGTGCCCGAAGAAGCAGCAGCGGCTGCGGTCGGAGGCGGTCACCGCCGCCATGCCGCTCGCCCGCTCCATCGCCCTGCGATACCGGGGCCGGGGGGAGTCCATGGACGACCTGGTGCAGGTCGCTTACCTCGGCCTGGTGAAGGCGGTGTCCCGCTTCGACCCCGACCGGGGCAGCGACTTCATCGCCTTTGCCACACCGAGCATCACCGGCGAGGTACGCCGCTGGTTCCGGGACCGCGGCTGGGACGTGCGCCCGCCGCGACGGCTGCAGGACCTGCGGGCGACCATGCTGCCCGCCGTCCAGGAGCTTGCGCAGGAGCTGGGCCGCACACCGCGCAGCGTCGAGGTCGCCGAGAAGCTCGGGGTGAGCACCGACGAGGTCCTGGAAACCATGCAGGCCGTCACCGGTTACACGGCGGACTCCCTCGACGCCCCGGTCGACCGCGAGGAGGGTCCGACGCTGGCCGAGACCCTCGGGGGCAACGACGCCGAGCTCGATGACATCGAGGACCGGCTCAGCCTGGGACCGCTGCTCGCCCAGCTGCCGCCTCGCGACCGTCACATCCTCAGCCTGCGGTTCTACCGGGGCTGGACGCAGTCGGAGATCGCCGAGGACATCGGGGTCACCCAGATGCAGGTGTCCCGGCTGCTGACGAAGGCGCTGGGCAGGTTGCGGGAGCAGCTCCTGGCGAGCTAACGGCGGTCTGGTCGTCCGCTAACCGTCCGGTGGTTCACGGTCGGGTGGGCCGCTGTTCGCGTCCTTGACTGGGCTGAGTCGTTCGCGCAGGTCGGGGTCGAGGCCGAGTTCGTGGTCGAGGCGTAGTTGCGCGCCGAGTTCGCTGGCTTGTTTGGCGTGGTCGTGCAGCCGGTTGCGGGTCCATTCGCGTTGTCGGCCGTAGGTGCGTTTGGACCGCACGTACGGGATGCCGTCGCGCATGGTGATCTCGTAGCTGCCGGCGTGGACGGCG
>JASBSH010000136.1 GCA_030149025.1 Actinomycetales bacterium
CATCGTCATGCCGGGCGCGCGCATGGTGATGATCGTCGTGATGAAGTTGACGGCGCCCAGGATGGTGCCGAACCCGGCCAATGCCAGCCCGAACACCCATAGGTCGCCGCCGATCCCCGGCGAGTAGACGGTGCTCGACAACGGTGCGTACGCGAACCAGCCGAACGACGCGGCGCCACCGGGAGTGAAGAAGCCGGCGCTGGCGATGAGCCCTCCGAACAGGTACACCCAGTAGGACCACATGTTCATCCGCGGGAAGGCGACGTCAGGTGCGCCGATCTGGATCGGCATGATCGCGTTCGCGAAGCCCGCGAACAGCGGGGTGGCGAACAGCAGCAGCATGATCGTGCCGTGCATCGTGAAGAGCTGGTTGTACTGCTCCTTGCTCTGCACGAACTGGAGCCCCGGCTGCCACAGCTCGGCTCGGATCCAGAGGGCCATCACACCGGCGACGAGGAAGAAGAAGAACGACGTGATGAAGTAGAGGTTGCCGATCACCTTGTGGTCGGTGCTGGTGATCCACTTGATCACCGTCCGACCGCGGTTCTCGCGCGGGGCGAGCGGACGCAGATGGGTCTCGGTCACCGGCCTGTTACCGGCGGCCTCGTAGTAGCTCGTCATTTACTGGCTTCCCCCGCTCTCACCTGTCTGGTCCTCGGTGATGCCGAGGTCGACGCCCGGTTCTCCTTGACGGCTGAGGTCCATGCCGAGCTGTCCGACCTGGCCCTTCTGCCTGAGGTTCTGCATCTGCTTGTCGAACTCCGCCTGCGAGACGACGGCAACGTTGAGCAACATCTCCGAGTGGTACTCACCGCACAGCTCGGCGCACTTGCCCTTGTACACACCCTCCTTGGTGGGCGTGAAGGTCATGTAGTTCGTGCGTCCGGGGATCATGTCCTTCTTGTAGAGGAAGGCCGGCACCCAGAACGAGTGGATGACGTCTCGCGCGTTGATCTGGATCTCCACGGACTTGTTCACCGGCAGGTAGAGCACCGGGATCTGCGCCTCAGGGGCCAACGTGCCGTCGAGCGGCACCTGCTGGGACGTCTCATAGACGTTCTCGTCCTTGTAGTTGAAGTCCCACGCCCACTGCTTCCCGATGACCTGGATCTTCACGTCCGGGCTCGGGTCGCGTGCCTCGATCACCGACTGGTCCCGAGCCGTGAAGTAGAACAGCACGGCGACCATGAAGATCGGCACGACCGTATACAGGATCTCGAGAGGCACGTTGTAGCGCACCTGCGCCGGCAGCCCGGTCTCGTCCTTGCGCCGCCGGTACGCGATCACGCACCAGATGATCAGTCCCCACACGACGGCGCCGACGAACAGCGCGGCGATCCAGGAGCCGTTCCAGAGCGTGATCACGCGCCCGGTGTTGCTCGTCGTGTCCGGCGTGCTGGGAAGGAACCCCGTCTTCAGCTGCTCGGTCGAGCAGCCGGCGGTCACCAGCAGAGCAGCCACGGAGACCGCTGCGAGGCGGAATCCGCGGCGACGGGTACGGGCTCGGTCGTCCGGTGTCACGTCGGCCTCCCCACTTCCATTGCGCCTACTCGCCCCAGGCGAGATCCGGGAACACAGAACACGGCCGAACCCTACTCCCCGAGCAGGTTCGAGGGCGGGTGGGGTCGAAGTACGTCCTTCCGCGTGGCGCTAGGGCATTTGGACCCCCATCCGGACGCCGACACGCACTTCTCGCGGTCACGGCCGGTTCCCGCTCCCGTCACCCCAGCGGCCGAGGCCAGCGCGCCGCCGGTGCGGTGACGGCGTCCGCCAGGCGACGCAGGTACTCGCGGCGGGGGATCTCGATGACGCCGAGCGTGGCGAGGTGGGGTGTGCGCCACTGCACGTCCACGAGCCGCCGCGTGTCGCCGTCCGAGTCGAGGACCCGGACGAGGGCGACCAGCGCGACCTTCGACGCGTCGGTGACCAGGTGGAACATCGACTCCCCGGCGAACAGGCCTCCGACCTCGACGCCGTAGAGGCCACCGACGAGCCGTTCGTCGCGGAAGACCTCCACGCTGTGCGCGTGCCCCAGCCGGTGCAGGCGGCGGTAGGCCGAGGCCATCTTCGGGGTGATCCAGCGGCCCGGGCGGCGCCGATCCGCGCAGCCGGCCACGACCTGCTCGAACGCGGTGTCGAAGCGGACGTCGAACCGGCGCAGCGAGCGGCGCAACGATCGGGACACGTGCAGGTTCTGCAACGGCAGTACGCCCCGCGGGTCCGGCGACCACCAGCCGATCGGCGGCTTGCCGTGCCTGCCCAGGCCCATGGGGAACAGACCCGACGCGTACGCGGCGAGCAGGGTGGCGGGTTCGAGGTCGCCTCCCGCGGCCACCAGGTCCTCCCCCGGCTCGGCTGCGACGAGCAGCCGACGGAACTCGTCCAGGAACGGCAGGGTCTCGTGCTGCACGGCGGCCGTCGCATCGCTCAGGGACGCGGCGTGCGCACCAGGGCGCCGATCTGCTCGGCGGCCTCGTCGCCGTACGCCTTCGCGAACCGCTCGAGGAACCGGGCACGACCGAGCTCGTACTCCTGCGTCCCGACGGTCTCCACGACGTATGTGGCCAGCATGCAGCCCAGCTGCGCGCACCGCTCGGGGGACAGGTCCCAGACCAGGCCGGCGAGGTAGCCGGCGCGGAAGGCGTCACCGACCCCGGTGGGGTCGACACGGCGCTCCTCCTGGGCGGTGGGCACGCGAGCGATCTCACCCCGTGCGTCCTCGATCGTGGCGCCCTCACGGCCGTGCGTGACGACCCGGACGCCGACCCGCTCCAGCACGTCCTTGCTGCTCCAGCCGGTCTTCTGCTCGATGAGAGCCGCTTCGTAGGCGTTGCTGAACAGGTAGGCCGCCCCGTCGATGAGCTGGCGGATCTGGTCCCCGTCCATCCACGCGAGCTGCTGGGAGGGGTCGGCGACGAACGGCACACCCCGGGCCCGGCACTCCTCGGTGTGCCGCAGCATCGCCTCGGGGTCGTTAGGGCTGATCACGACCAGGTCCAGACCGGCGACCTGCTCGGCGATCGGCCCCAGCTCGATCTCACGAGCCTCGGTCATCGCACCGGCGTAGAACGAGGCCATCTGGGCGTGGTCGGCGTCGGTGGTGCAGACGAAGCGGGCGGTGTGCTTGAGCTCGCTGACGTGAACGTGAGAGGTGTCCACGCCGTGCCGCTCCAGCCAGGACCGGTAGTCGACGAAGTCCGTGCCCACAGCACCGACGAGGATCGGCCGGTGGCCGAGGTTGGCCAGCCCGAACGCGATGTTGGCCGCGATACCGCCGCGGCGGACCTGCAGGTCATCGACGAGGAACGACAGCGAGATCTTGTCGAGCTGTTCGACGACGAGGGAGTCGGCGAACCGACCAGGGAAGGTCATGAGGTGGTCGGTCGCGATGGACCCGGTCACAGCGAGGCGCACGAACGAAACCCTAGACGCACTGAAGGGGGCGTGCGGCAGCGCACGCCCCCTTCAGCGGAAGTCTGTCCCCCCGTGCGGGGCCGGTCGATAGCTCGTCGATCAGAGCTCGTCGATCAGACCTGTCAGCTGAAAGAGTCACCGCAGGCGCACGAGCCAGCGGCGTTGGGGTTGTCGATCGTGAAGCCCTGCTTCTCGATGGTGTCGGCGAAGTCGATCGTGGCGCCGTCCAGGTACGGGACGCTCATCCGGTCGACGACGACCCCCACACCGTCGAAGTCGCGCAGCGCGTCACCGTCGAGGGTGCGCTCGTCGAAGTACAGCTGGTAGATCAGGCCGGAGCAGCCGCCCGGCTGCACGGCCACACGCAGCCGCAGGTCGTCACGACCCTCCTGCTCGAGCAGGCTACGTACCTTCTCGGCCGCGACCGGTGTCAACGCGACGCCGTGCGTCGGGGCCGTGGTCTCGGTCGGGGTGCTGGTCGCAGTCGTTTCGCTCATCTGTCGCTCTCTCCGAGGTACCGGTTCGCAGACTCTGCTGCCGTTCGTCCGGGTAACCAACCGTGGTTGCCCGGTTGTTCCCAATGTACGCCGCCGTCACGGGAAGACGCCTCAGGTCATCGAGACCATCTCAGCGGGACCACGTCCGCGCCACCCGCTCCACGCGGGCTGCCAAGGTGCCGGCCGGGTCGGCGAGCGTGGCGTTCACCTGCTCGGGTCGTTCGGCAACCGCGTAGGCGGACTCCACACCGATCGACAGCGTCTCACGCCGGCCTATCTCCACCTGCCCGGCGACCACGACGACCGGCACGCCCACCGCAAGGGCCTCCTCCGCCACGGTCGCGACGACGCTCCCCCTCAAGGACGCCCAGTCGAAGCAGCCCTCGCCCGTGACTACGAGGTCGCATCCCTCCAGTCGCCCAGCCAGTCCCACGGCGTCGGCGGCCACGGCCGCACCAGCACCGCACCGCCCGCCGAGCAGCGCCAGGGTGAAGGCGAGGCCACCACCGGCGCCGAGTCCCTGGGTCGCGACCAGCCGCCCAGGCGCCTGCTCCTCCCCCAGGGTCTGCAGCGCCACCTGGGCGAACCTGCCCAGCGCACGATCGAGGTCCTGGGCCTGCTGCTTGCTCGCTCCCTTGCCCTCGGCGGTGATCGCCGCGGTGCCCTTGAAACCCAGCAACGGGACGTCCACGTCCGTCGCCACCACCAGATCCACGTGCGCGAAGCGCGACCGCACCCGCTCGAGTCCGGCCAGCGCGTCGCCCGGCAGGTCCACCAACGGGCCTCCGCCGTGTCTGAGAGCCTAGTGCGAACCGGCGCCGAGGGCCGCCAGCGCGCCTGCGCCGCCGTCCATCGTGGCCGTACCGCCCACGCCCACGACCACGCGCCGCGCGCTGGTGGCGAGCGCGGCCAGGAGCAGGTCGCCCACACCGGCGGTCGTCGTGGCTGCCGGGTCGAGCCGCCCGGCGGGCACGAGGTGCTGCCCGCAGGCCTGGCCCGCTTCCACGTAAGCGGTAGTGCCCTCAGCG
>JASBSH010000150.1 GCA_030149025.1 Actinomycetales bacterium
CGACGCCCAGAGGCTGGCCCGCGGCGAGGGTCTGGTTCGCGCCGCCGTCGAGGTGGAGATGGACCGCGGCGGCGACTCCCGCCTCGACCTGCGACGGGTCCACGGCAAGATCCTTCTCGCGGCAGAGCCGGCGGACGCCGAGACCTCCATGGCCGGAGCCCTCATGGACTACGCGGTCGCGTTAGGCGGAGTTGCGGACGAGCTTGCGCGCCAGGATCCGTTGCCCTCAGCGGCGCGCTGCATGGACCGACTGCAAGGCGTCCCCCTTCCCGAGGGCCTCGCCCCGCTGCCCACCGATCGCTTGCCACGCGTGGCGGCCGCAGCCTCTCGCGCCGCTGCCGCCACCTCACGCGGCGAGATGTATCCGGTGCACATGGCACCCGGGCAGTCCTTGCGGCAGATGGCTGGCAGCTTCTCAGGACTCCGCCATCCCCTGACTGCACAGCAGCTCGACGCACGGGTACGCACGCGTTACCCACAAGCCGCGCCGCTTCCGGACGGCGCCGAGCTGGACCGGCTTATCGCCGAGGCAGGGCTCCCGCTTCGGCCACAGCACGGCTTATACGTGCCGCAGGTGGCAGAAACGTTCACGGCCCTATCCGGGTCCCGCACTGTTGCCACCGCCACGAGGGTCGGGGACGGCGGCCCCGCCGCCGAACATTCTGCGGTGGAGGAGCAGCTGCGCTCACTGCTGGCAAGCCGCGGGTTCCTCACCCTGGCCGTGGACCGCTCCCGGCTGGACGTCGCCCCTCGAGCGATCGCGAGCACCTTCGGTGTGGAGATCTTCGACGTCGCCCAGGCACTCGTGACGGAGATGCGCAGCCTGGCGCAGGCGCACAAGGTCGACTGGTCGCTCGTGCTGCGCGCCGACCGCCCGGACGCCGCGCCCCGCGATGCCGCGAACCTGCGCCGGCTCGTCGCCGGCGCCGCAGCGAAGATCGAGCAGTATCTGGCGAGCCACCCGAAGCCGCTCCTCATCGTTGATGCCGAGGTCCTTGCGCGTTACGGCCGAATGCGCCAGCTCGAGGAGCTGGCAGACCCGGCAACCTCACGGCCGGCGACCCGATGGCTGCTTGTCCCGACCGAAGGCGACGGCCGACCACCTCGGCTTGACGACAAGCCGGCACCAGTAGTCGGAGGTTGGCTCAGGGTGCCGCGGTCCTGGGTCGACGCCACCACATCAGCAACCGGGAGAGCCTCATGACCGTTCAGTCCGCCGCGCTGCTCAAGGACCTCCAAGGTCACGTGCGGCGGCTGGAAACCGACCTGCGCTTCCAGGTGGACCGCAACCCGGAACTTGCGGCCCGGTTGCGCAACGACCACTCCCGCGCGAGCGGCGCCGGCCGGACGGCGGAGTCGTGGACGGCGTGGCTGGACGCGCAGATCACGCAGGCCGCGGTGTCGTGGGTCCTCGGCTCTGTGTTTGTGCGGTTCTGCGAAGACAACGACCTGACCGAGCGGCGCTGGATCGCCGGCGTACGCGACCGCCGTGGCGACGGTCTGGCCCGCGCCGTGGACGCCCAGGCCGCCTGGATCCAAGAGCACCCCCGCGAGAACGACCGCACCTGGCTGCG
>JASBSH010000156.1 GCA_030149025.1 Actinomycetales bacterium
GGTGCCGGCAGACGTCGCGACGCACGTCCTCCCCGTGCTGCGGGAGGCGCTCACCAACGTGGCGAAGCACGCCCGGGCCTCGAGTGCCGGCGTCCGCGTATGGCGCGACCCGAACGCGTTGGTGCTCACCGTCTCCGACAACGGAGCAGGCGGCGCAGTGATCGGCGGGGGCACCGGACTGATCGGGCTGCAGAACCGCGCCGCCGCGGTCGACGGTCGCGTGCTCGTCGACTCCCCGCCGGGCGGCCCGACCGTGCTGACGGTGTGGCTTCCATGGGCCCCTGCGCGACCGCAGGCCGCCCCGGCAAAGGTCGTGTCGTCGTCCTCGGTTCCTTCTTCGCACCCCTCCCCGCCACCGATCCAGCCACCGACCCAGCGATACACCGAGCAACCGACCGAGCAGATCGACAGGAGCATCCAGTGACCGAAACCGCGGACGGTAAGCGGCTGCGCGTCGTCCTCGCCGAGGACTCCGTGCTGCTGCGCGAGGGTCTGCTGCGCCTGCTGGCGGACGCCGGCTTCGACGCCGTGGACGCCTGTGGTGATGCAGAGTCGTTCCTGCGGTCGGTCGCCGAGCACGAGCAGGACATGGTCGTCGTCGACGTGCGGATGCCGCCGACGTTCACCGACGAGGGGGTCCGCGCCGCGCTGGTCGTCCGCGAGCAGCACCCGGACGTCGCCGTGCTGGTGCTCAGCCAGTACGTGGAGGAGAACTACGCCACCGAGCTCGTCGCCGGGCGGACCCGCGGGGTCGGCTACCTGCTGAAGGACCGGGTGGCCGACGTCGCCGAGTTCACCGAGACCCTGCAGCGCGTGGCCGCCGGTGGGACGGCCCTCGACCTCGAGGTCGTGTCACAGCTGCTCAGCCGCGCGCGTCGCACCGACCCGATCGAACGGCTGACGCCTCGGGAGACCGAGGTGCTCAAGCTGATGGCCGAAGGCCGCACCAATACGGCGATAGCGCAGGCGCTCGTCGTGACGGAAGGCGCTGTGGAGAAGCACGTCTCGAGCATCTTCTCCAAGCTCGACCTCCCGCCGACCGAGCACGACCACCGACGGGTGCTCGCCGTCCTCACCTACCTCGAACACGCGGCACAGGAGAGCTGATGAGCACATCGAGCACCGCCAACGCCGTCATCCGGATCATCGGGGGCGCCACCGTCGCGGCACTCGTGCTCAGCGGCGGGTACGCCGTCGCGACCGAGGTCGCGAGCACCGAGCGGACCGACCGGATGTCCCTCGACATCAACGGCGTCACCTCCCTGGCCGCACGCACCGACGTCGGGTCGGTTCGCGTTGAGCAGGGGCCGACCAGCTCCGGGAAGGTCGAGGTGCAGGTGCACCGGAAGGGCTCGTGGCGGCTGCCCACCGTCGACGACCACCGCCAGGGCGACTCCCTCGTCCTGAGCGGGGACTGCCCCAGCGGCTTCGCGAACCGGTGCCGCACCGACTGGGTGACCCGGGTGCCGGTCGTGCTCGATCTGAAGGCCACGACGTCCATCGGGGATCTTCTCGCCCGGGGCGAGTTCGGCAGCGCCTGGCTGGAGACGGCGACCGGCGACGTGACCACGACCTCGTTCCGGAGCCGGAGCACGCGTGTCGCCTCGAACGTCGGGGACGTGTCGCTGAACTTCGTCGCCGCACCGCAGCAGGTGGACGTGGTCAGCTCCGTCGGTGACGTCCAGGTGCTGGTCCCTGACGACGGAACCGTGTACGACGTGAGTGCGACGACGAGCCTCGGCAAGCACGAGACCACGGTGCCGGTCGACAGCACCTCGACGCGCAGCATCCGAGTCACGTCGTCGGTCGGCGACTCGCGCGTACTGGCGTCGACGCACTGACGCACCGGCGGACGTCGCGCAGCGTTGTCGGCGCCGTGTGGTGAACTGCGGAGCGTGACCACACCCGACGGGCAGTTCCGGCTGGTCCGCCCTGCAGCGGCGGAGCGGCGCGGCAGCGCATCCGGTGGCGCCGCACTGGATCCGACCCAGCGGCTCGTCGTCGAGCACCGGAGCGGCCAAGGCCCGTTGGTCGTCCTCGGTGCCCCGGGGACCGGCAAGACCACCGTGCTGGTCGAGTCGGTCGTCGCACGCGTCGATCGGGACGGCGTAGACCCGGCTCGGGTGCTCGTGCTCGGCCCCACGCGGCGTGCGGCAGCCGCCCTTCGCGACCGGGTCACCGGGACGCTCGCGCGCACTGTCACGGAGCCGCTCGCCCGGACGCCGCACTCGTTCGCGTTCGCCCTGCTTCGCCGGGCCGCCGTGCTCTCCGGTGATCCGCCGCCGAGGCTGATCTCCGGCCCGGAGCAGGACCGGATCCTCGCCGACCTGCTCGCCGGGCATGCCGAGGGGGCCGGGCGGCGGCCTGACTGGCCGGCCTCGGTGGCACCGGCCCTGGGGCTGCGTGGGTTTCGCGACGAGCTGCGCGACCTGATGATGCGCGCGCTGGAGCGGGGGCTAACGCCGGAGGACCTGTCTCAGCTGGGCAAGGAGACCGACCGCCCCGAATGGGTAGCGGCCGCGCAGGTGATGGACGAGTACCTCGAGTGACCGCGCTCGCGACTCCCGGCGCCTACGACCCCGCCGCGATCGTGGACACCGCAGCGGCGCTGCTTGACTCGGACGACGAACTGCTCGCCGCCG
>JASBSH010000164.1 GCA_030149025.1 Actinomycetales bacterium
CGCCTCGTAGGGCACGATCGAGACGAGGGGTGCCACAAAGGTCGCCAGCAGGAACGCGGCACCCGTGATCACCGAGGCCCGACCGGTCCGGGCGCCTTCACCGACTCCCGTCGCGGACTCGATGTAGCTGGTGTTGCTGGACACGCTGGCCGCACCACCCGCAGCCGCGGCGATCGAGTCGACGACGAGGATCCGGGTGGTGTTCGGGGGGTTGCCCTCCTCGTCGAGCAGGTCACCCTCGGCACCGATGGCCACCATGGTTCCCATCGTGTCGAAGAAGTCGGCGAGCATCAGGGTGAAGACGAGCAGGACGACCGTGACGATGCCGACCTTGCTGATCGACCCGAGCAGGTTGAACTGGCCCAGCAGACCGAGGTTCGGCATCTCGACCCACTTCGACGGAATGGCCGGCACGCTCAGGCCCCACGCGGTCGGGTTCACCACGTTGCCGGACTCGTCGAACTGGCGCGGGCCGATCTTCGCGAACGCCTCCACGATGATGGCGAGCACCGTGGCGGCGATGATCCCGATCAGGATCGCACCGCGCACCTTCCGCACGTACAGCACGATGATCGTGAACAGGCCGATGACGAACACGAGCGTGGGCCACCCGGCGAGGAAACCACCGACGCCGAGCTCTAGCGCGGGACCACCGGCCGCCTTGCGCACGAAGCCGGCGTCCACCAGCCCGACGATCGTGATGAACAGGCCGATGCCGACGCTGATCGCCGTCTTCAGCTGAGCGGGCACCGCCTTGAAGACCGCCTGCCGGAAGCCGGTGAGCACCAGCACGAGGATGATCAGGCCCTCCAGCACGATCAGCCCCATGGCGTCGGCCCAGGTCATCTCGGGCAGCTTCGCCACACCGAAGGCCAGGAAGGAGTTCAGCCCGAGCCCGGTCGCCAGCGCCAAGGGATAGTTCGCGAAGACGCCCATGGCGATCGTCATGATCCCGGCCACCAGGGCGGTCGCGGCGGCGACCATCTCCAGCCGCGGAGCGTCACCCCCGCCGAGGAAGGCCCCAGTGCCGTCGGTCTGGGTGCCGATGATGATCGGGTTCAGCACGACGATGTAGGCCATGGTGAAGAACGTGGCGATCCCGCCGCGTACTTCCCGGCCGACCGTCGAGCCCCGTTCGGTGATCTTGAAGAAGCGGTCCAGTCCCGAGACCCGCGCACTCGTGGCCGTGCTCATGCTCTACCTCAGTCCTGCCATATGTGTCGTGATGGAGGTGTGTGGTTAAGGAACCGGCGGCACGCCCGCGCGCTGCAGCCGCGGGAATCCTGCCAGAGCGCCGTCTAGGCTCTGCTCGTGCGTCTCCTCCTACGGCCCGAGGAACGGCGTCCGGATCCCGAGCCGCTCCAGACCGACGACCGCAAGGCCATCGGCGTCGGCACCGTCATCTGGGCCGTCCTCGCCGTCGTCGCGCTGGTGTTCCGAGCCGAGCTGCAGCGTGCGGGCGACGGGTGGTGGGTCTGGTCCGCAGTGGCTGGGTTCGCGCTCGGCATCCTCGGCCTCGGTTACCTGCACCTCCGCGAGCTGCGCCGGCGCTGACTGTGCACCCGGTCCTGCGGCAACCAGCAGGAACTACCCGCCGCTGGCCTCCTCGAGCAGCGTCGCCCACAGATCCTCGGGCGCCATGAGCACGTGCTCCACCGCCAGCCGCAGGTCCCACCGGCCGGCGGCGAGGGCCAACCCCCTGGCGAGCCCCGCCATGGTCGCCGCGTGCACCGCCGGCTCATGACCGGCCGTCACCCACCAGTCGACCTCCACGCCATCAACCGCGAGCCGCTCGTGGCTCACCCACGCGCCGGGGCACTCCGGCAGCAGCGACCGGACCGCCGCCGGTACCTGCTCGACCCGCCCGGCGCCGTCCACCTCGCCCCGGGCGCGTTCGGAGGCGAGGTCGACGTCGAGGACGTCGGCGAGCGGCAGCGCGAGGTCAGCCGGCACCACCAGCGCAGGGCCGAGGTCGCCCCGCTGCAGCCACATGGGCCCGTCCGGCACCATCACGTCCCCGCTGTGGCAGAGCCGCGGCTGAACCGGGATTTCATGATCACCGGCGTGGGGGTGGGTGGTGTCGCGTTGAACCGGGATTTCATGATCACCGCGGGAGAGGGAGAGGGCCCAGAGACGCCGCGGCGGGTCGATGCCCGCGGGGGCCGCGGCCGCGAGCGCGCGCCACATCGCCAGCAGGTCCGGTAGCGACGGTGGTTCGGACGACCCGGACGACGACACGAGCGCCCGCTGCCAGCCTGCGGTGTCGAGGTCGGTCCAGTCGGTGACGAGGCCGACCGCCGCGGCCAGTTCCGGATCGAGCTCGCTCGCCCAGTCCGGTGCCGGGGGCAGGAGCGACTGCAGACCGGCGGAGGCGCCAGGTGCCACCCGCCCGGCGAGGTTGAGCTCGCTGCGCAGCCACCAGGCGGTGTACCCGGTGCCGCGGCGAGAACCACCGGTCGGGTCGGCGACGGTGACGGGCGCCAGAAGTGCCTGCCGAAGGTCCGGCCCCCTGGTGAGCAGCCGCATCACCTCGGGCCACCGATCCTCGGCCACGAGGTCGAGGTCCCGCACCGCAAGGACCTCGGCCGCCACTCCCGGGGCGAGCTCGGCCGCCCACTCAGCCGCCCCGTCCAGGTCCTCGAGATCCTCGGGCAGGTCGTGCAGGTCGACGTCGCGGAACCTCGCGACCGACAGTCCGTCGGCGACCCCGACCACAGACCAGACGGCGGCCGGCCACGCGGCGTGCGTGTCGGCGTCCAGGACCCCGAACGCCTCGGGGTCGAACAGTCGCTGGGCGGCCGAGCCGGGCCGGACGAGGACCTCGGCCGGAACGGGATCACCGTCGGAGTCGGGCAGCAGCAACCGCCGCAACCAGCCACCCGACACCTCATCGGCGGCGCGCCCGGCGGTCGCGACCAGACCGAGGACGGCGTGGGCGATGGCTGCAGCGTCCCAGCCGTCGGGGGTGTCGCCGTGCTCCGCCTGCTCGGTGACGACCCGTCGCACCTCAGGGGCTCGCAGCAGCTCCTCCGCCCCGGCTGCCCTGGCGCCGAGACGCTCCAGCAGCCGAGTCGCGACCGGGTCGCGGGTCAGGTCGGCATCCACGACGCGAACGCCGGCCGCGACCAGGAGGGCGACCGAGTCCTCCGGAACCTCACCTGCAACGAACACCGTTCCACGGGCACCTCGCACGGCCCGGCCGTCGAGCAGCGGGACGGGCAGCGTTGAAAGCGCCTCCCGTGCAGTGGGATCGGTGGCGAGCGGCGAGAACCCTTGGTACAGCGCATGCCAGGACTCGGTGTCACGCTGTTCCGGCAGCTGGTCGACCAGGTCGGTGAGCGCGAGCCGCTGGACACCCAGCGAGGAGAGTGCGCCCTCGGCGGACGGCGGCGCGGACACCAGCCCGGCGACGACGGGCGCGAGGGCGGCGAGGACGTCCCGGTCGGAGGCCCAGGTTCCGCGCTCCAGGGCGATCGCGTCCTGTGGCCGCACCGGCGAACCGTCCTCCACGGTGTGCAGGATCGGCGCCGACGCCAACCTCACGAAAGCCGCCTCCCGCAGCTCGGCGTCCAGGCTGCCCGCGGCGAAACCGACTGGTACCAGAGGGAGAACGTCCTCACCGTCGGCCGCGAGCCGCACCAGCAGCTCCACGTACACCTCCGCCGCCTGGACGACGAGTTCCCGGCTCGCCGGTCCTGGTGCGGCATGACGACGCGTGCTGTCGAGGGGGAAGGAGGCGATGAGCAGGGCCGGCCAGGACAGCGGCTCGTCCGTGGGGGTCGGGGCGTGCACGACGTGCGCCGCCGAACCGGCAACGGGCCAGTCACCTTCGCGCGGCACCGCCCACGTGACCGACCAGCGGGGCCGCTGGCGCTCCTCGGTGGGACGGTCGGCGAGCAGCGCATCGTCGAACACGCCGTCGCGACGGGCTGTGTGCCAACGGCTCTGGACGTCGGCGAGTCGCCTCGCCGGCACGCCCGGCTGCTCGACCACCACCTCACGCAGCGCCGGAAGCGCAAGCAGCAGCGCGTCGTCCAGCTGGTCCAGCAGGTGCTCGACCAGGTCGCGGGCGGCGCCGTCGCGAAGCGGCAACAGCACTGCGGTGTCGAAACCCTCGGGCGGCTCGCCTTCGGCGGGGAAGGGCAGGCGCAGCGCCGGGACGTGGCCCTCCCGGCGTTCGAGCTCCGCCGCCAGGCCGGGGTTGCGCGCGGCGACCTGCTCGACGAGTGACCTCGTGTCCGCGCGTGAGAACCGCACCCCCCCGGAACGACTGACGAGTGACGGGGAGTCGGTGACGGCCAGCACGGCCGAGAAGCCGACCCCGAACCGGCCTACCGTGCCCCGTGCACCGACCGCGCCGCCGGCGTCCGCCACATCGCCGGGACGGTCGGGCCGCTTGGCAGAGGCACGCAGAGTGGCGAGCGCCTTCACGCCGGCCGCGTCGAGTCCCGCGCCGGTGTTGGCGGCGACGAGCACTCCGGCCGGCCACTCGTCCGTCGGCTCGGCCAGCCGGAGGAGGAGGCGACCCGGCACACCCGCTCTCGTCGCGGCGTCCGCGGCGTTCTGGGTGAGCTCGACCAGGACGCGGTCGCGGTAGCCGCCGAGCGCGAGCTCCTCCTCGGCGTTGGCGTCCTCCCGGAACCGCTCCGGCGCGGCGGCCCACTCGGCCAGCACGCGCTCGGTCGTGTGCGTCGTGCCGAAGGGGTCCGCCTCGGCCGTCACCTCAGGAGGGGGTCGTAGCCGACCTCGTCGAGGACGGGCGGCGGCAGCGGCTCGGTCCGGCGCTCGACGTCCGTCTCGCTGTGGGCGCCGCAACCGAAGTCGTTGGTCACCACGTGACCGTCGGCGGGTGACCACTCGTTGGCGCAGATGCCGAACTCCTGGCGGAGCGCGCCGGCGAGCGGGAGGTAGAACCCGCACGTCCGGCACGGTGCCGCGGCAGCCTTCGCCGTCGGGGAGCCGGGCCCGAAGTCGCCGTCGCGCCAACGGGTCGCCGCCTCCTGGCGGCCCTCGCGGGACAGCACCCGCGGGCGGCCGAGGCCGAGCTCGTAGAACCCGATCTGGTCGACGTCCTCATCGCCCGTCGCCGTGAACCCGGGTTCCAGCCGAACGTCGTCCGCCACGCGGGGCAGCACGTCTGTCGCGCCGAGATCCCTGGGTCGCAGCCGATCCACCCACGGCAGCCACGGTGGGGCGAGCAGTGCGTCGTCGCCGGGCAGCAGCTCCGCCTCGCAGACGGTCGCGGCGCGGGCACGGGGCGCCCGGGCGAGGGTCACCGTCCAGCGCCAGCCCCGGTAGCCCTTGGCGGTGCAGGCGAACAGGTG
>JASBSH010000175.1 GCA_030149025.1 Actinomycetales bacterium
CGTGCCGACCCGCGCTTGGGCGCCGACCGGCCCCGGGTCGAACCGGACCGGCGGACGGGGGAAGACGTCGCCATGGGGATTACGGTACCGGCCACACCCCTTCTGTCACCGTATTCACAGCGGTCACACGTCGTGGAGCTAGCGTGGGGGCATGCGGATCACGCTGTTCGGAGGACACGGGAAGGTCGCCCTGCTGGCGGCGCCGCTGCTGGTGCGGGCCGGACACGAGGTCGTGTCGGTGTTCCGGAACCCCGACCACACCGAGGACGTGGCGGCCACCGGCGCACAGCCGAGGGTCGCCGACGTCGAGTCGATGGACACCGACGCGTTGGCCGAGCTGCTGTCCGGCAGCGACACGGTCATCTGGTCGGCCGGCGCCGGCGGCGGGAACCCCTCCCGCACGTGGGCCGTCGACCGCGACGCCGCCATCCGGTCGATGGACGCGGCGGAGCGGGCCGGCGTCCGGGACTACGTGATGGTGTCGTACTTCGGCGCCCGACCTGACCACGGCGTGCCCGAGGACAACTCGTTCTACCCCTATGCGGAGGCGAAAGCCGCTGCCGATGCGCACCTCAAGGCGTCGGGGCTGCGCTGGACCATCCTCGGCCCGAGCCGGCTGACCCTCGAGCCGCCGACCGGCCGGATCGAGGTGCCTCGGGAGGGTCCGGGCAGGGGTGACGTCAGCCGCGGGAACGTCGCGCGCGTGATCTCGACGGTCGTGGAGGATCGCGAGGGCACCGCAGGTCGGATGATCGAGTTCAACGACGGAGACGTGCCGATCGAGGAGGCGTTGGCGCGGTAGAGCGCGGTACGGCGCGGTAACGGTGCCCGTGCCCGCCGTCGTCAGTCGAACAGGTCGTCGAGGAACGAACGGCGCTTGTGCTTCTTGTAGTACTGCTGACGGTACGGCTGGTCCTGGTAACCGCGTGAATGGCCCTGCTCGTAGCCCGGCTGGTACTGGGGCTGCTGTCGGTAGGGCGGCTGAGGCTGATATCCGGGCTGCGGGTGCTGGCCCGGCTGGTACTGCTGCGACTGGTCCGCCCAGCGGGCCTCCGCGTCCATCAGCTTCTCGAGCTCGCCGCGGTCGAGGAACACGCCTCGACACTCGCTGCACTGGTCGATCATCACGTCGTTGCGCTCGTACTGGCGCATCGTCCCGTGGCACTTGGGGCAGGTCAGGTCCATGTGCTGATCAACCGCCGGGCGGTGCCGGAAGTTCCGCCCTGGGTGGCTTCACGCCAATCCACCGTTGGCGCAGGGTGGCTCTGTGACAATAGGTCTGGCGCAGGGCCACCCTGCGCCAAACTTGGGGGGTCAGGCCTCGACGACGACCGGGATGATCATCGGCCTGCGCCGTAGCTTGTTGCCCGCCCACCGCCCGACGACGCGACGCACCACCTGCTGCAGCTGGTAGGTGTCGCTCACGCCTTCGCGGCCGGCATCCGCGAGCGCCTCTGCGAGCGCGGATTTGATGTCGTCGAAGATCGCCTCGTCCTCGGCCACGCCGCGGGCGTGGATCTCCGGGCCGACCACCACCTTGCCGGATCCGGAGTCGACCGCGACGAAGATCGAGATGAAGCCCTCCTCGCCGAGGATGCGCCGGTCCTTGAGGTCCGCCTCGGTGATCTCCCCCACCGAGGAGCCGTCGACGTAGACGTACCCGCACTCGACGATCCCGGCGATCTTCGCCTCCCCGTCGAGCAGGTCGACGACGACACCGTCCTCCACGACGAGCACGCGTTCCTCGGGCACACCCGTGGCCACGGCGAGCGCCGCATTGGCATACAGGTGCCGGATCTCGCCGTGCACGGGCATCACGTTGCGCGGCTTGACGATGTTGTAGGCGTACAGCAGCTCCCCCGCGCTGGCGTGACCGGACACGTGGACCCGGGCGTTGCCCTGGTGGACGACCTTGGCGCCGAGCCGGGTGAGGCCGTTGATCACGCGGGTCACCGCGGTCTCGTTGCCGGGGATCAGGGACGACGCCAGGATCACCGTGTCGCCGCGCCCCACCTGGATCCTGTGGTCCCGGTTGGCCATCCGGGACAGCGCGGCCATCGGCTCACCCTGGGAGCCGGTGCTCATCAGCACCACCCGGTCGTCCGGGAGGTCGTCGACGGACTTGACGTCGACCAGGACGCCCCGCGGCACCTGCAGGTAGCCGAGGTCCGCGGCGACGCCCATGTTGCGCACCATGAAGCGGCCCACGAGCGCGACCCGGCGACCGTGCGCGGCGGCGGTGTCCAGTACCTGCTGGACACGGTGCACGTGGGAGGCGAACGACGCCACGATGATCCGGCGCTCCGCGTTGGCGAAGACCCGGTCCAGCACCGGGGTGATCTCCCGCTCCGAGGTCGTGAACCCCGGTACCTCGGCGTTGGTGGAGTCGACCATGAACAGGTCGACACCCTTCTCGCCCAAGCGGGCGAAGGACCGGAGGTCGGTGATGCGGCCGTCCAGCGGCAGCTGGTCCATCTTGAAGTCGCCGGTGTGCAGAACGCGTCCGGCGCTCGTGGTGACGGCCACGGCCAGCGCGTCGGGGATGGAGTGGTTCACGGCGACGAACTCGCACTCGAACGGGCCGAGCTGCTCGACCTGCCCCTCGGTGACCGCGAGCGTCAGCGGCTTGATCCGGTGCTCGCCCAGCTTCGCCTCGATGAGGGCGAGGGTGAGCTGCGAACCGATCAGGGGGATGTCCTGCTTGAGGCGCAGCAGGAACGGCACCGCGCCGATGTGGTCCTCGTGGCCGTGGGTCAGGACGAGGCCGACGACGTCGTCCAGCCGGTCGGAGATGTAGCCGAAGTCGGGCAGGATCAGGTCGACGCCCGGCTGGTGGTCCTCGGGGAACAGGACACCGCAGTCGATCAGCAGCAGCTTCTCGTGGTGCTCGAGCACCGCCATGTTGCGACCGACCTCACCGAGCCCGCCGAGCGGCACGATGCGTAGGGCCTTGGGGTCCACCTGGGGTGGAGGGCCGAGCTCGGGGTGGGGGTGGCTCACAGAACTCCTGCTTCCTTCAGTCCCGCGCCGATGCGGGTGCACGTGTCGTCGTCTGCCTGCACCAGCGGCAGGCGGACGGAGCGGTTGGGCAGTCGGCCGGTCATCTCCAGCGCTGCCTTGACGGCGATCGCACCCTGGGTGATCCGCATGATCACCTCGATGACCGGCAGGATCGAACGGTGGGCGGCGATCGCGCTCGGCAGGTCTCCGGCGTCCATCGCGCGGACCAGTTCCGCTAACTGGGGGCCGACCAGGTGACCGACGACGCTGACGACGCCGGCGCCCCCCTGCGCGAGGTGCGCCAGGTTGGCCTCGTCGGCTCCGGAGTACCAGGCGAGGTCGGTGCGGCTCATCACCGTGGCGGCGGCGTACAGGTCGTCCTTGGCGTCCTTCACCGCGACGATCCGCTCGTGCTCGGCGAGCCGGAGCATGGTCTCCGGGAAGATGGGGACGCCGGCCCGGCCGGGGATGTCGTAC
>JASBSH010000184.1 GCA_030149025.1 Actinomycetales bacterium
CATCGGGCGGCTCCTGCCAGTTGAAGCTTTCTGGAGTGGGGGTGGTGGACGAGGGGATGGTGCTGGCTGCTGCTGCGACTCTGGGTGTGGTCGACCAGGCCGAGCGCGACCAGGCTGTCGCCGGCGGGCACGAGTGAGCCCACCCGGCCGGTGAGCCTGACGACAAATCCTTCGAGCTCGGGCAGGCCGTCCTGGCCCCAGCGCCACAGGGTGGGGTCGCTGAACCGGTTGTCGGCGTCGGCGGCGAACCGGTCGGCGACGTCCTGCTGGGCTGCGCCGAGCAGGTGGACGGCGAACCGGCCGGACCGGCGAAGCGGGTGCAGGGTCGAGGAGGCGCGGCCGATGTTGAACGACAGCATCGGGGGGTCCAGCGATACGGACGAGATCGAGATCGCGGTGAACCCGGCGGGTCTTCCGTCAAGCGCGGTGGTGACGACCCAGACGCTGCTCGCGACGGGGCCGAACGCTCGACGAAGGTCCACGACCGGGCCGCCGGAGGCGGCAACGGACATGGGGGTGCTCCAGAGGTTGCTCGGATGGCTGGTGCTGTTCTGATCAGGTTGGTCAGTGCGCGAAAACCGTTGTGCTGCAACACATCGCGCTGGCCTGTCGGCGCAGGTCGACGTGGCGCCGGGTCACCAGGTGATCACCCGCGGAGGTGGCGGTCATGCTCACTCCATCGACCCTGGCGTTAGCACCGGCCCCGAAGGGTGGTTGCTGCGGCGTCGTCGAGCCAGGTCTCTCGGCCGCTCTGGATGGGTCCGACACGAAGTAGACCGGTCACCGGACCAAAAGGTCAACGTGACGCCGCGTCTTCTCGGATTGCGGACACGATTGTTGCCTCTTGCCCTTTCTTCCATGAATTCGATACAGCCGTAGACACCGACAGCGAAACCGTGTGGAACGGTGGAACCGAGTTGGAAGGCCCCGCGTCCAAGCAGACAAGAGACGAGACGGACCGAATCGGAGGAGTCAATGCCCCGCCCCACCCGCATGTCGCCCGCGCTCGCGAGCGCCGGCCTCGCGGTGTTGCTCGTGCTGGGCGGGTGCGCGAACTCCGAAGAACCGGTCGTCGTGCCCGGCGGGCCGGGTACGGGAGACGAGGCGACAAGCACGACTCCCGGCGGGTCGGCGTCCGGCTCCTCACCGTCAGCGAGCCAGCCGAAGTCGGTGGCGCCGGTCCCCGCGGACGTGACCATCACCGTCGACGACGGATCGGGCACCACCACGACGACGAAACTCACGTGCGAGCCGACCGGCGGCGATCACCCGAAGCCGGACGACGCGTGCGCGGCCCTCGCGGCCGCGTGGCCGTCGGCATTCGAACCGGTCGCGAAGGACCTGGCGTGCACGGAGATCTACGGCGGGCCCGAGACCGCAAGCGTCAGCGGAACGATCGACGGCAAACCGGTCAACGCGCAGTTCAAACGCAACAACGGGTGCGAGATCGCCCGTTGGGAGCAGGTTCAGTCCCTGCTCGGCGCGGCGGGCGGCCCGGGCAGCTGAGTAACGAGCAGCTTGCGTAACGAGCATCTGGGGCGGCGCTAGCGAGCGGCGAGGCGCGCGCGCACCTCCCGACGGCGCAACGGCGGCACCGTCGTCGGCGGCTGCTTGCGTGGGGGCAGGGCCGCGAGCAGCTCAGTCGTCGCGGCGGTCACCTTCGCCACGGCGCCTTCGAACGGCTCGCGGTTCGCGTCACTGAGCTTCTGGATGCCGCTCACCTTGCGGACGTACTGCCGGGCGGCTGCTTCGATCTCCTCAGGCGTTGCGGCAGGTTCGAGACCGCGCAGCTGCGTGATGTTCCGGCACATGGTGTGACGCTACGCCGATCGCCCGCTGGACCGCACCGCAGTTCCCGCCCGGACGAGTCGATCAACGTCCCTCACGCGAGTCCCTCAACACCTCACGGGTCGGCTGCTGCACGACAATCCTCGGCCAGTGAGAGTACGTACGTCGCTTCTTGGCTGGACGGTCACAACGAAGGTCCGCATCACCGACCAGTTGGACGATTTGCGCGATGGGTTCGCCGCCGCGACTGACTGTGTACTTCCTGCCCTGCTGCACTTGTGTGATGACCTCCGGAAGGGCGCGCGGCAGGTCCCGCTCATCGATCTCGTCGACCTCACCGTAGTCAATGGTCTCCATGGTGCAGGCTACTTCAGCAGGCGCGACAAGCGCCTGTCCGCCAACGGTTTTCCACCCGTCTGACAGGTCGCGCAGTACTGCAGGGACGAGTCGGCGAACGACACCTCACGCACGACGTCACCGCAGACGGGGCACTTCTCACCGGTGCGCCCGTGCACGCGCATACCGGCGCGCTTCGCGTCCTTCAGCTCGGCGGCGGGCTTGCCGGAGGCGACCTTCACCGCGTCCTCGAGCACCTCGTGGAGTGCGGTGTAGAGCCGGTCGACCTGCTCGTCGTCCAGGCGTCCTGCGATCGCGAACGGTGAGAGCCGGGAGGCGTGCAGGATCTCGTCGCTGTACGCGTTGCCCACCCCGGCGAGCACGCTCTGGTCGCGCAGGAAACCCTTGATCTGCTGGCGCGACCCGCTCAGCAGCCGGCCGAAGGCCTCACGGTCGAACGCCGGGTCGAGGG
>JASBSH010000185.1 GCA_030149025.1 Actinomycetales bacterium
GCCTGGTCCCGGTCGCCCATGGCCGCAACCGTCCGGCGGATGTCCTCGACGGGGCGGAGTGTGCGGCCGACGAACAGGTGCGTCGCCAGCGCCACCGCGGCGAGCAGGAAGGGGCTGCCCGCGGCGAGGAGCTTGACCAGCGTCCGGGTGCTCGTGCCGACCGGTTCCAGCGACCGCCCGGTGATCACCCAGAACGCTTCTCCACGAACCCGTCCGCCCACCACCACGAAGCGGTACCGGTCGTCGCTGCCCAGGGGCCTGGCCTCGAAGCGGTGCTCGGCACCGGGGGCGGGGCGAGCGGTCGTCAGCGGCGGCAGCTCCCGACCACGCTGGCTGCCCTCGACGACCTGGCCTGCCTCATCCAGGACCTGAACGATCCACCCTCGCGTCGCCCCCAACTCGATGGCCGCCCACAGCTCGTCCGGGGGGTCACCGCCCGTCAGGACGCCGTGGTTCACCTGCGCGCGGATCTCCTGCGCCTGTGTGCGGACCGTCGCGTCGATGTCCCGCACCAGCTGGAGACGCAGAAGCAGGACGATCCCAACCCCGGCCATGGCGAGCACCACCGCCAGGACGGCCGTCGCCGCCACCGTGGTGCGCAGCTGCACCCCGCTGCGCCGTCTCGGCGCCACGGCACGAGCCTAGTTCGAGACCAGTTCCGTAGGCCGGCTCAGGTGCCTCTCAGCCGCCCGTCCGGACCCTCACACCATGACTTCGAGCTCTCAGCGGACGCAGCCCACGACGGCCAGCGGGCACGGCGGCCAGAGCACGGTCGTCGATGCGCGGGGGCGGGCGAGGGCAGCGGCGGAGCTCACGAACCCGGGCCGAACGACGAGGACCCGTACGCCGCTGTGGGTAAGGCGGCCTCCCAGCCGGTTCACCGCACGGTCCGGACGTGGACCGGGCCGACCGACGAGGACGGCGCCGTCCTCGTGATGCTGTCAGCGGGACAGACCCGCCACGAGGTTGATGGTGGTGGCCAGGATCCCCGTGCCGAAGAGGTAGGACAGCATGCTCTGCTTGAGCACCGCACGACGTATCTGGGAATCGCTGATGGCGGTGTCGGAGACCTGGAAGGTCATTCCCACGGTGAAGGCCAGGTAGGCGAAGTCCGAGTAGCGCGGTGAGCCCTCCTGGTTGAAGTCGATGCCTCCGCCCCGGGAGAAGTAGATGGCCGCGTACCGCAGGGCGAACACCGTGTGGACGACCGCCCACGAGAGCACGACCGAGGCGAGTGCCAGGAGCGTCACCGCCCACCGTGGCGCGCCGGAGGGCTGACCGGCCTGGAAGAGCACGAAACCCACTGCCACCAGGCTTCCCGCCGCGGCGCCGAGGAGAAGCAGGTCCGCGATCGGTCGCACCGGGTCCTCACCCAGGGCGTGCTGCGCGGTGCGTGCCGAGTCGAAGTAGAGGAGCTGCGACCACACCAGCACCACGAACACCGCTGCGGTGGCGTCCCAGCCGACGAGAATGGCCATCTCCGCAGGGACGCTCGAGGACACGAGAATCCCGGTGCCGAGCCCCGCTACGACGGCGACCGCCACCCTCACCCCGGCAGGCGCTCGTGACGACCTGGCCACGCAGTCATGATGACGCGCACGCGGTCAGCCTGCTCTTTGCCGGTGGAGGGACCGTGCGCGTGTGGAGCACGTCGGTCGTCCACAGGCGGTGGTCCCGGTCGGGTGTTGTCCACAGATTCCACACGACCCTTCCGCTGGAGCCGTCGAGCGCTCAGGCTCGTCGACATGACCACGACAAATGCGCCGACGCGCAGAGAGCGAATCGTGCGGGCGCTTCTCGCGGCGCACGGCAAGACCTTCGCCGAGGAGGCCGGCATCACCGTCAAGAACGCACCGTCGCCGCTGTACCGGCTGCTCGTGCTGTCGGTCCTGCTGTCCGCGCCGATGGCGTCGCGGACAGGGGTGGCGGCCTGCCGCGCACTGTCGGACGCAGGACTGCGGACCCCGGCGCGGATGCGGGAGACCTCCTGGCAGCAGCGCATGCGGTTGCTGGGCGAGGCCGGTTACCGGCGGTTCGACGAGCGGACCGCCACCCTGCTGGGCGACGGGGCCGAGCTCGTCACCAGCCGCTGGGGCGGGGACCTGCGCCGGTTGCGCGAGGAGGCAGCCGGTGACGTGGACGCGATGCGGGGGCTCCTGCAGGAGGTGCCCGGTATCGGCCGGGTCGGGTCGGCCATCTTCTGTCGCGAGGTGCAGGGCGCCTGGCCAGAGATCGCACCCTTCCTGGACGACCGGGTGCTGGACGGCGCCCGGCAGCTCGGTCTTCCGGCCTCCGTCGGTGGTCTGGCGAAGCTGGTCGCGGACGACGAGCTGCCGGCTCTCGCGGCCGCGTGCGTCCGGGCGTCACTCGACGACAACGTGGTGAAGGAGGTCAAGGCCTCCTTGAGAACCCGCTGACACGAGTCGGGGCCGTACGCTCGGGCGATGGCGCCGGAGCTGGACGACGAGACCCTTGCCTTCGCCCACCGCATGTTCGACCTGGCCCGGTACGGCGGTGCCGAGGAGCTCGCCGCCTACGTGGACGCCGGGCTGCCCGTCAACCTCACGAACGACTCCGGCGACACCCTGCTGATCCTCGCGGCCTATCACAAGCAGGCCGCGGTGGTCGAAGTTCTGCTCGCCCGCGGAGCCGACGTGGCACGGGCCAACGATCGTGGCCAGACCGCACTCGCCGCAGCGGTTTTCCGGCAGGAGGGCGGGATCGTGCAGATGCTGCTGGACGCCGGCGCGAACCCGGACGAGGGATCGCCCTCGGCGGTGGACACCGCCCGGTTCTTCGACCTGCCGCAGATGCTGGGGCTGCTGCAGCGCTAGTCAGCGCGCTAGTCAGGTGGGCAGCAGGCACTCAGCGGGCTGCCGGTGCGAACGTCTCCAACAGGCGCATCGCCTTGCGTTCCGCCTTCGCCGCGTCGATGTCGGGGCTGCCGATCGCGGTGTCGAAGTTGGGGTCGAGAAACACCTCGGTGACACCCTCGGCGGCCAGCGTGGCCAGGTCCTGCCGGATCTGCTCCTCGATGCCCGACAGCAGCCGACGGGCCCCGTCACGGCCGGTGCGCTCCTCGTCGAGATAGGCCACGCCGCGGATCACGAACCTGAGCCGGTCCGGGTCCCGCCCCGCCGCCTTCGCGGCGTCACGGATGATCCCGATGGCCCGGCCGACCTTGCGCAGGTCCTGCCGGCTCGCGCTGATCCACCCGTCGGCCAGCCGCCCGACCCTCCGCAGCGCCGGGTCGGCGGTGGCTCCGAGCAGCAGCGGCGGGTGCGGCCGCTGGACGGGGCGGGGGAGCACATGCGAGCGGGGCACCCGGTAGAAGGTCCCGGAGAACTCGGCCGGGTCGTCGTCCCAGATCGTCTCCAGGCAGAGCACGAACTCCTCCGCGCGGGCCCCGCGCTCGGACATGGGTACCCCCACGGCCTCGAGCTCCTCGGGCGCCCACCCGATCCCGAGGCCGACGTCGAGCCTTCCGTCGCTGACCGCGTCGAGGGTGGTCAGCTGCTTGGACAGAACAACCGGCGAGTAGTACGGCATGTTCAGGACCGCCACCCCCAACCTCGGCCGGGTCGTGAGGGCGGCGACGTGCGCGAGAGTGATCAGCGGATCGTGCACCTGCCGGTACATGTCTCCCCACTGCCCGTCGACGGGGTACAGGAGCCGCTGGAACGTCCACAGCGACTCGTACCCGGCCGCCTCCGCGGCCTGCGCGAAGCGGCTGACTGCCGCCGGGGTGGCCCAGCTGCCGGACTGGGGGAGCGCGAAGCCGAGGGCCGGCACATCGGGGAGGTCAGCAACGTCCGCCATTCGCCCAGCATGGCGCAGCCACGGCGACGCCCGCCCGTACGCGGGCAGGCATGGCAGCGCTGCGGGATTGCCGGCGTCCACGGGGGTGGGTGAGCCGTCCGTTCCGCCGTTCGTGTGAAGATATCGGCCGCAACCGAGACGCAGAGGAGACCCGGTGCTGTCTGCCGACAACCCATTCGCTGCCCCGAGTGAGCTGGACTACGAGCTGCCGCCGTTCGACCGGATCCACCAGGAGCACTACCGCCCGGCGTTCGAGGCGGGGATGGCCGAGCACCTGGACGACGTCCGACGGATCAGCAGCAACCCGGACGAGCCGACCTTCGAGAACACGGTGGAGGCGCTCGAACGGTCGGGTCAGCTGCTCGACCGGGTGGCGAAGGTCTTCTTCAACCTTACGAGCTCCTGCTCCACCGAACCGATCCGCGCCATCGAGGCGGAGATGGCGCCCAAGCTGGCAGCGCACTCCGACGCCGTGCTCCTGGACCGTCGGCTGTTCGACCGGGTGCACTCGCTGTTCGAACGTCGCGGCGAGCTCGGGCTCGACCCGGAGCAGGTGCGCCTGCTCGAGCGCCACCACACCGACCTCGTGCGGGCCGGCGCCGCACTGGACGAGGCGCAGCAGGAGCGGTTGCGCCAGCTGAACGAGGAGCTGTCCACCCTCAGGACGCAGTTCTCGAACCGGCTGCTCGCCGAGACCAACGCCGCGGCCGTGCACGTGGAGGACAGGGCCCGGCTGGAGGGTCTGCCCGAGGACGCCGTCGCGGCGGCGGCCGAGGCGGCCCGGGCCCGGGGGCTGGACGGTTACCTGATCACCCTCGTGAACACGTCGGGTCAGCCCGTGCTGGCGTCCCTCAAGGACCGTTCGCTCCGGGAGCAGATCCACCTCGCCGCCCTGGGACGGGGTGTCTCGGGGGGCGAGTACGACACCCGGGAGACCATCGCCCGGATCGTCGCCCTGAGGGCCGAGCGGGCGGAGCTCCTCGGGTACGCCAACCACGCCGAGTACGTCGCGGAGGACCAGACCGCTGGGTCCGTCGCCGCCATCGAGGCGATGCTGGGCGGCCTGGTGTCACCTGCCGTCCGCAACGCCCACGAGGAGGCCGCCGAGCTGGAGAAGGCGCTGATCGAGGACGGACATCAGGCCCCGCTCCAGCCGTGGGACTGGGCCTACTACGCGACGAAGGTCAAGGCCAGCAAGTACGACCTCGACGAGGACGCCCTTCGGCCCTACTTCGAGCTCGAGCGCGTCCTGCGCGACGGGGTGTTCTTCGCCGCGAACCGGCTCTACGGGCTCACGTTCTCCGAGCGCGACGACCTGCCCACGTACCACCCCGAGGCGCGGACCTTCGAGGTGTTCGACGCCGACGGCAGCGCTCTCGGCCTGTTCATCGCCGACTGGTTCGCCCGCGACTCCAAGCGCGGGGGAGCGTGGATGAGCTCCTTCGTCGACCAGTCGCACCTGTTCGGCCGCAAGCCGGTCGTGGTCGTGACGCTGAACGTGCCGCGGCCGCCCGAGGGGCAGCCGGCCCTGATGACCACCGACGAGGTGCGTACCGCCTTCCACGAGTTCGGGCACGCCCTGCACGGGCTCCTGTCCGACGTGACCTACCCGCGCGTGACCATGACCAACGTGCCGCGGGACTTCGTCGAGTACCCCTCGCAGGTCAACGAGATGTGGGCCTGGTGGCCGGAGGTCATCGCCTCGTACGCCAAGCACCACGAGACCGGTGAGCCACTCGCGCAGGAGATCGTCGACCGGCTGCTCGCCGCCCAGCAGTACGGCGAGGGGTTCGCGACGACCGAGTACCTCGGCGCCGCGCTGCTCGACCAGGCCTGGCACAAGCAGCCCGCCGGGAGCACGCCGGCCGCCGAGGACGTGGAGCTGTTCGAGCAGTCCGCCCTCGAGGCACTCGGGCTCTCGATGCGCACCGTGCCGCCCCGGTACCGCAGCGGTTACTTCGCGCACGCGTTCGCCCACGGTTATGACGCCGGCTACTACTCCTACATCTGGAGCGAGGTGCTCGACGCCGACACCGTCGACTGGTTCTCGGAGAACGGCGGGCTTCGCCGGGAGAACGGTGACGAGTTCCGCCGCAAGCTTTTGTCCCGGGGCGGCAGCGTGGACCCGCTGGAGGCGTTCGCGTCCGTGCGGGGCCGTCGTCCGGACGTCGCGCCCCTGCTGCGCCGTCGGGGGCTGGAAGGCAAGTGAGCGACCAGCAGCGCGACGAGCAGAAC
>JASBSH010000194.1 GCA_030149025.1 Actinomycetales bacterium
CCGGCTCATCATCCGACGAGCCTACGGATTCCACTCCGCCACAGCCGCGCTCGCCCTGGTCATGCTGTCCTGCGGACCGATCACACTACGACTCCCACACGAGAAACCAGCGATCTGACCCACATCCATGCCGGGAGACCCCGAAAGATGTACCTGGGGGGACATTGCGCCGCGGCGCATCATTGCCGCGTCAGGTCCGGGGATTCGCGCGCAGGACGTGACGCCAGCCTGCAATGTCGCGTGGCAGAGGGCATCTCGGCGCGTCCGTGAGCTGCAGATCTGCAGAACTGCAAGATCACGGGTGGGGGCTATCGGCAGAAGTGCAAGATCACGAGCGGGGTTTGTGATGGACGACGCGCTGGCCGTCCATCCACACCTCACGGACACGCGTCCGCAGGTCCTCCAGGTCATGCGCGTCGCCGGACACCACCACCACGTCGGCGCGCATACCCGGTGTGAGCCGGCCGACCTCGTCGTGCATGCCGAGAAGCCTTGCCGCACCGTGCGTCGTCGCCGTGAGGACCTGCTCGGCCGACATGCCGCACTCGGCCATGAGGGGGAGCTCGTCGAGGTTCATGCCGTGCGGTCCCACGCCGGAGTCGGTGCCCATCGCGATGGGGACGCCGGCATCGACGGCACGGCTGATAGCTGCGGTGTGGACCTTCATGACCGCAATCGTCTTCTCCACCATCGCTTCCGGGACGGCGGCACCCGAGTCTGCTGCCCTCTTCACGGCCCGCGGCGCCGCCAGAGTGGGGACCAGCCAGGTGCCGTGCTCCAGCATCAGGTCGATGCCCTCGTCATCGAGGTAGATGCCGTGCTCGATCGACCGGACGCCGGCCCGCACGGCTGTCTTGATCCCTTGCGCGCCCTGGGCGTGCGCCATCACAGGTTTGTGCTGAGCCGCGGCCTCCTGGACGAGGACCTGCACCTCCTCGAAGCTGAACTGCGAGTGCCGCGGGTCGTCCGCGGCCGACAGAACACCGCCGGTCGTGCACACCTTCAGCACGTTCGCGCCGGCGCGCAGCATCTGCCGTGCGACCTTCCGCATCTCCTCACGCCCGTCCGCGATACCGGACGGGCGCCCCGGATGCGGCACCATCCAGGGGACATCTGCACCGCACGGCATCCAGTCGTCGCCGTGGCCACCGGTCTGGCTGATGATCCCCACGGAGATCTGCATCCGGGGGCCGCGTACCAGGCCATGCTCGAGCGCTCGCTGGACGCCGAGGTCAGCACCACCGGCGTCGCGGACGGTCGTGATGCCGCACGCGAGCGTCGCCTCGAGATTCCTTGCGGCCTCGTAGAACTGGTACGAGAAGGGCTGCTGGATCGACCGGAGGATGTCGAAGCCGGAGACCATCACGTGCACGTGGCAGTCGATCAGGCCGGGTAGCACCGTCGCGCCGGTGCAGTCGACCGCCTGGTCGCCGTCCAGGCCGGTCCCCACGTCGATGACACGGCCGTGCTCGATGACGACGTCACCTCTGGAGAAGGAGAGTCCGTCGAAGACCAGGCCACCGGTGAACAGGGTGCGCGTCATGGGCACAGTCTGCCGACGAACCGCCGTTCATGGCGTGGCGTCCTGGGAGCCGGATCTGCAGAACTGCAAGATCACGAACCGGAGAGGGTTGGGCTGTGCCGGTCGCCGTCAGTTGAAGACGATCGTTCGGCGCCCGTCGACGAGCACGCGGTGCTCGGCGTGCCACCGGACGGCGCGGGCGAGCGCCCGGCTCTCCAGGTCTCGGCCGATGGCCTTGAGCTCCGACACGTCGTGGGCGTGGCTGACACGTTCGACGTCCTGCTCGATGATCGGCCCCTCGTCGAGGTCCGCGGTGACGTAGTGCGCGGTCGCTCCGATCAGCTTCACACCCCGTGCGTACGCCTGGTGGTAGGGGCGGGCGCCGGCGAAGCTCGGCAGGAACGAGTGGTGGATGTTGATCGCCCGCCCTGCCAGCCGGTCGCACAGGTCAGCGGACAGCACCTGCATGTACCGGGCCAGGACGACGAGTTCGGAGTCGGTCTCGGCCAGCAGCTCCAGCAGCCGGGCCTCGGCCTCCGGCCTCGTGTCGGGCGTGACCGGCACGTGGTGGAAGGGGACTGCGTAGAACTCCGCCAGCTCCGCCAGGTCCTTGTGGTTGCCCACCACCGCGGTGACGTCGATCGGCAGGGTGCCCGAGCGTTGCCGGAACAGCAGGTCGTTCAGGCAGTGGCCCTCCTTGCTCACCATGACGATGGTGCGGACGGCCCGCAGCGGGACGAGGTCCCACGTCATGGAGAACTCCCCTGCCACCTGCTCGAGGCGAGTGTGCAGCGCTGCGTGCGTGTCGTCGTCCAGGTCGTCCGTTCGATCCGGCATGCCGGGGGACAGGTCGACCTGCACCCGCATGTAGAAGGAGTCCGAGGACGGCTCGCGGAACTGCTGGCTCTCCACGATGTTCGCGCCCACACCCGCGATGGCGCCGGAGACGGAGTGGACGATCCCGGGGCGGTCCGGGCAGGAGAGCGTGAGCACCCACGACCGGCCGGTCGTCGGGGACAGGGCAGAGCCGGATAGGGCGGGGCTAGTCACGAGAGGTGAGGCTAGCCACCGTCGTAGGTGTGTCGTTCGCTAGCCTGGGACTGCCGCGACTGGCGTTCGAGGTGGGGCACCACCGGGGAGCGGTAGGCACCACCACCACCGGGTCGTCCGCCTGGGCCCGGGCAGTTCAGTCGCGTGCCCACGAATGAGGAGACCGGTAACATGAACGACTCCCGGAACGCAGCCGCCACACGAGCGGTGACCAACGCCCCCCTGTCCGACATCGACCCGGAGATCGCCGCCGTCCTGCGTGACGAGCTGGGTCGGCAGCGGCACACGCTCGAGATGATCGCGAGCGAGAACTTCGCGCCTCGCGCGGTGCTCGAGGCGCAGGGGTCGGTGCTGACGAACAAGTACGCCGAGGGTTACCCCGGTCGCCGGTACTACGGCGGTTGTGAGTACGTCGACGTCGCGGAGAACCTCGCCCGGGACCGCGCCAAGGCGCTGTTCGGGGCGGAGCACGCGAACGTCCAGCCGCACGCCGGTGCGCAGGCGAACGCGGCGGTCATGCACGCGCTGATCCGGCCCGGCGACAAGATCCTCGGGCTCGAGCTGGCGCACGGCGGCCACCTCACGCACGGTATGAAGATCAACTTCAGCGGACGGCTCTACGACGTGGCCGCATACGGCGTTGACCCCAAGACTTTCCGCGTCGACATGGACGCGGTGCGCGAGGCGGCGCTGGAGCACCGGCCGAAGCTCATCATCGCCGGCTGGTCCGCCTACCCCCGCCAGCTGGACTTCGCCGCGTTCCGGCAGATCGCCGACGAGGTCGACGCGTTCCTCCTGACCGACATGGCCCACTTCGCCGGCCTGGTCGCGGCGGGTCTGCATCCGTCGCCGGTCCCGCACTCCGACGTGGTGACGACGACGGTGCACAAGACGCTCGCCGGACCGCGCAGCGGCATGATCCTCTCCCGCGAGGAGCACGCGAAGAAGATCGACTCCGCGGTGTTCCCGGGCCAGCAGGGCGGGCCGTTGATGCACGCGATCGCCGGCAAGGCGGTGGCCCTGAAGATCGCCGCGGGGGAGGAGTTCAAGGCGCGCCAGCAGCGCACCCTGGACGGCGCGCGCATCCTTGCCGAGCGGCTCACGGGCAAGGACGTCGCCGATGTCGGGGTGTCGGTGCTCACCGGGGGCACGGACGTGCACCTCGTGCTCGTGGACCTGCGCGAGTCCAAGCTCGACGGCAAGCAGGCCGATGACCGGCTGTACGAGGTCGGCATCACCGTGAACCGCAACGCGGTGCCGTTCGACCCGCGACCGCCGATGGTCACCTCCGGACTGCGGATCGGGACGCCGGCACTCGCCACGCGCGGTTTCGACGCCGCCGCCTTCACGGAGGTCTCGGACATCATCGCCCTCGCGCTGCAGCCGGACTGCGACGTCGAGGCGCTGCGCGGGCGCGTGCACAAGCTGGCCGAGCAGTTCCCGCTGTACGAGGGTCTCGAGGAGTGGTGAGCGCCCGGATCCTCGACGGCAAGGCGACGGCTGCGGCGATCAAAGCCGAGCTGCGCGAACGCGTTTCGGCGCTGCGTCAGCGCGGGCTGGTCCCTGGCCTCGGCACGGTGCTGGTCGGCGACGACCCCGGCAGCCAGGCGTACGTGCGCGGCAAGCACCGGGACTGCGCCGAGGTCGGGATCGAGTCGATCCGCGTCGACCTGCCCGCCTCGGCCTCGCAGGCAGAGGTCGAGGCGGCCGTCCGCAAGCTCAACGACGACCCGGCATGCACCGGCTACATCGTGCAGCTTCCGCTGCCGGAGGGTCACGACGCCGACGCGGTGCTGGACCTCATCGACCCGGTGAAGGACGCGGACGGCCTGCACCCGTACAACCTGGGCAAGCTCGTCACGAAGGTCTCCGGGCCGATCTCGACGCCGTTGCCGTGCACCCCCCGCGGTGTGGTGGAGATCCTTCAGCGGCACGGTGTCGACCTGAACGGCGCGGAGGTGTCCGTCGTCGGCCGGTCGGTGATCGTCGGCCGCACCCTGGCGCTGTTGCTGACCCGGCGCTCGGTGAACGCCACGGTCACCTCATGCCACACCGGCACGCGTGACCTGGCGGCCCACACCAGAGCCGCTGACGTGGTCGTTGCGGCGGCCGGGGTCGTGGGGATCCTGACGCCCGACATGGTCCGGCCCGGTGCTGTGGTCGTCGATGTAGGCATCAACCGCGTGCACGACGAGGCGACCGGCAAGGACCGCCTGGTCGGCGACGTCGACCCCGCCGTCGCGGAGGTCGCCGGCTGGTACACCCCCGTGCCGGGCGGGATCGGGCCGATGACGCGTGCGATGTTGCTGCTCAACGTCGTGGAGGCGGCGGAGCGCTCGCTGGCCTGATGCGACGGCGCGTCGCACCCGCTCGTTACCGCTTGCACTGGTATCAGGTTGCACTGGTATCAGGACGGCGTCCCGCCCGGGGACCTTCTTCTCGGATGCTGTATCGCTGATGACCCATTGGTCATCAGCGATACAGCATCCGACCGAGGCGGGCAGACCACCTCGCGCCACGTGTGTTGAGTGCCTCCGTGTGTTGAGTGCCTCCACGGCGTTCATCTGTTGGTGCGGCGGCACGCCGCGGCGCACCTAACGCTGGTGAGTGCCTCCGCGCCAGTCAGGCCAGCGACCGCGACAGGAGCGACCGCACCGCCAGCTCGGCGTACACGGCGGTGCCGTCACCGAGCACGTCGTCGGCGAACGCGGCGAACGGCGAGTGGTTGTAGGGAGCGTTCTCCCAGTCGTCGCCGTACGTGCTCGCACCCAGGAACAGCATCGCCCCGGGAGCAGCCTGCAGCACCCGGGAGAAGTCCTCGGAGCCGGCGACGGGCTGCGGCATGTCCATCCACCGCCCGTCGCGCAGCACGCCGGCGACGACCCGCTCGGCGAAAGCCACTGCGGCGGCGTCGTTCACGGTCACCGGGTACTGCCGCTCGAAGTGCGCGTCGACGCCGAGCCCGTACGCGTCGGCGACACCTTGCACGTACCGCACCGTGTCGTCAGCGATCTGGTCGACCAGCTTGTCGTCGAACGCGCGCACCGTCGCGGCGAAGAACGCGCTGTCCGGGATGATGTTCGCCTTCGTGCCGGCGATGAACTGGCCCACGGTGAGCACCGACGGGTCGAACGGCGACACCTTGCGGGTCATCACGTTCTGCAGACCGAGCACCATCTCCGCGGCGACCGGCACCGGGTCCTTCGCACGCTCGGGGGCCGAGCCGTGGCCGCCGGCGCCCTTGACCGTCACGTGCAGCTCGTTGCTCGAGGCCATCATCGGCCCTGGTCGCGCCGCCACGACGCCCTTCGGTGCCAGGGACGAGAACACGTGGATCGCCCACGCCGCGTCCGGACGCCGCCCCGCCGCGTCCAGCACACCTTCCGAGATCATCACGCCCGCCCCGTCGAAGCCCTCCTCGCCGGGCTGGAACATGAACACCACGTCACCGGGCAGCTCGTCCCGGCGCGCGGCGAGCACCCGCGCAGCACCGACGAGCATCGCGGTGTGCAGGTCGTGCCCACAGGCGTGCATGACGCCTTCGTGCTTGCTGCGGAAGTCGACGTCCACCTGTTCTGTCACGGGCAGAGCGTCCATGTCGCCGCGCAGCAGCACGGTCCGCCGCTCCGTGTCCGGCACCGACGCTCCACCTCGCAGCACAGCCGTCACCGAGGTCGTCGCCTTGCCGGTGGAGATCTCCAGGTCCAGCCCGCTCAGCGCATCGAGCACCGTCGTCTGCGTCTTGGGCAGGTCGAGCCCCACCTCGGGGATCTGGTGCAGGGCGTGGCGCAGGTCGGTCAGCTCGGACTGCAGCGCGCGTGCGTCGTCGGCGAAGGTCATGCGCTCGGTCTACCACAATCCTCACCGACCTAGGATCGCCGGATGCTCACCATCGCTTCCGTCAACGTCAACGGCATCCGCGCCGCGCACCGACGTGGGATGCCCGCGTGGCTGGCGGAGCGCCGTCCGGACATCGTCTGCCTCCAAGAGGTCCGCGCGACCGACGCCGTCCTCTGCGAGATCCTCGGCGACGGCTGGGCGCTCGCGCACAGCGAGCCGACGATCGACGGCCACGCGGGTCGGGCCGGGGTCGCTGTGGCGTCCCGGCTGCCGATCACGGCGGTGCGAGACGACGTCGGTGCCCCCCGGTTCGCCGGTGCGGGCCGATGGGTCGAGGCGGACGTCGACACGCACGCCGGCCGGGACAGCTCACCTTCGGCGCCGCTCACCGTGGTGTCGGTGTACGTGCACACGGGTGAGGCGGAAACGCCCAGGCAGGAGGAGAAGTACGCGTTCCTCGCGGCGATGCAGGCCCGGATGGAGCAGCTGCGCTCCGACGGGCGGCACGTGCTGGTATGCGGCGACGTCAACGTCGCCCACCGCGAGGCGGATCTGAGGAACTGGAAGGGAAACCTCAAGAAGTCCGGCTTCCTACCGGGCGAGCGGGCCGTGCTCGACCGTTGGTTCGGTGAGCTCGGCTGGGTGGACGTGGTGCGGTCGCTCGCGGGGGAGGGCCCCGGCCCGTACTCGTGGTGGTCCTGGCGGGGCAGGGCGTTCGACAACGACACCGGCTGGCGCATTGACTACCAGATCGCCTCTCTGGGGTTCGCCGAGCGGGCGGTCAAGGCTGCCGTCGACCGCGCCCCGTCGTACGCCGAGCGGTGGAGCGATCATGCGCCCGTCGTCGTCGACTACGACCGCTGACGGAACTGGCCGCCGTCCACACCGCCTGCCCCGTCCGCAAAGCTCTCCCACAACCTGCAAACCGCGACGTTCTGCCACGGGGCTCGTGCTCAGAGACCCGATTTCGGCCTGCAGAAGGTCGCGGTCTGCGGAGGGTTGGTGCTGGGCGGGACTCGGGGCGCAGGCTCAGGCGTGCTGGTCGAGGCCGCGCGGCAGCTCGCGCATCCCGATGAGCGGCGAGAACAGCACCGGCGCAGCGGCGACGGCTGCACCCGCGGCGGCGACCCAGAGCGTCGGGACGACGCCGACACGCGAGCCGAGCACCCCGGCGACAAGTCCACCGAGCGGCATCGTGCCCCAGACGATGCTCCGGACCGACGCGTTCATGCGGCCGAGCAGCGGCTTGGGGCAGACGCGTTGGCGGAAGCTCACCTGGGTCACGTTGTAGACGACGGTAGTGAACGAGATGCCGAATGCTGCGCCCGCCAGCGCCGGGACCGCCGGCAGGACGCCGGCGAGCGGGGTCAGGGCGGCGAAGGGCGCGCTCGCGAGGATCGACAGCGGGATGATCCGGCCCTCGCCGATCCACGCGGCGAGGCGGGCGGCTACCAACGCGCCGATGAGCCCGCCGACCGAGCCTGTCGACATCACCAGACCGATGACGGTCTCGTTCAGCCCGAGATTGCGGAGCACGAACAGCACCAGCAGTGACGTCGACATCGCACCGAAGAAGTTGCTGAGCGCCGTACAGGCCGTTATCCGCGCGAGCAGAGGGTGTTTCAGCACGAAGGACAACCCCTCGGCGATCTCCGTCCGCAGTGCTCGCCGGTCCGCGCGGGGCGGGGGTGACTCGGCGTGCCGGATTCGCCACACGAAGGTCACCGACGCGATCATGCAGATGGCAGTGCTCGCTATGGTGAACGGTGCGCCGATGACCCGGATCAGCCCACCCCCGAGTGCCGGTCCGGCGACCTGCGAAACCGACTGAACCGCCTGCAGCTTCGCGTTGCCCTCCGCGATCCGCTCCGAAGGGACCAGGTCCGGCAGGTACGACTGGTACGCCACGTCGAAGAACACCGTCGCCGTGCCGACGCCTAGTGCGACGGCGAACAGCTGGGTCATCGTCAGCGCGTCCAGCACGTAGGCCGCGGGGAGGGTGAGCAGCAGCAGCCCCCGTACGGCGTCCCCGAGCATGAGCACGCGCTTCTTGCGCCACCGGTCCACCCACGCCCCGGCGGGCAGCCCGACGAGCAGGAACGCGGCCATCTCGAACGCCGTCAGCAAACCCATCTGGAACGCCGTGGCGTCGAGCACCCGTACGGCCAGCACGGGCAGGGCGAGCATCGTCAGCTGAACCCCGAGCTGGGACACGGCATCGCCGAACCACAGCTGTCGGAAGTCGTGGTGGAACGCAAGGCTGTTCGGGTCGAGCCGCAACGCACGGCGCCACCGGCTCGGCGTCGGGGTCGCCGCGGCGTTCGGGGCGGGAGCCGGTGACGTGCCGGGCTGCGAGGTCATGAGAATCAGGGTGGATCCAGTGATTGGGAAAAGTCAATCACTTGTTGCCGGATGTCGTACGCTCGCCCTGTGGGCGGGACGGGACGGCGCGGCGGGGCAGGACGTGTGGGCGGGGCAGGACGTACGGGCGGGACGGGACGACGCGATGCGCCGGAGCCGGTCGGCCCGCCTCCGCACGGCCCCATCGAGCCGGGCACGCCCCTCGGGCCGTGGACGAGGCGGGAGGCGGATGACGCCGAGGCGAAGGCACTGGCCTCCGGGCTCCGGCTGCAGATCCTGCGCCTGACCCTGCGGGAGCCGCTGACCAACCAGGAGATCGCCGCTCGCCTCGGCCGCAACCCTGCCAGTGTGCTGCACCACGTGCGGACACTGCTGGCCACCGGCTTCCTCGTGGCAGAGGGCGAGCGCAAGGGCACGCGCGGCGCCCGGGAGGTGCCCTACCGGGCAACCGGCAAGTCCTGGTACATGTCCACGCCGGTCGGAAGCGGCGCCATCGTGGACGCGTTCGTCGCCGAGGCCAGCCAGGTCCCTGCCGAGCAGATCGACGCGTGGCGCCTCGGCCTCCGGCTGAGCTCCGAGCACCGTGATGAGCTCGGTCGCCGCCTCGCTGAGGTGCTGGAGGAGTTCGCGGACCGTGAGCCCGACCCCGACGGTGAGGATGTCTCGGTCTTCGTCGCGGTGCACCCCGAACCGGTCCGGTCCCGGCACAACGACAGGCGCAACGACAAGCGCAACGGCAGGCGCAGCGAGCGTGGACAGCCCGGCCGCAGCGTCAGCGGATCCGCCGGCCAGGACCGGCAGGTCAGCTGACGCAGAGCCGGTGCCGCCGAGGCGACAAGGGGTGCGACCCAGGCCAGGAACGCTTCCGCTCTCCTGCCACAATGCAGCAATGCCAGATGCTTCTGCGCGTCCCCGGCTGTTCTCCGGGATGCAGCCCACCAGCGATTCCCTGCACCTGGGCAACTACCTGGGAGCTCTCGTGGAGTGGGTCGCGATGCAGGAGACGCACGAGGCCATCTACTGCGTCGTCGACCTCCACGCCATCACCGTGGAGCAGGACCCCGAGAAGCTGCGCGAGCGCACCCGTCGCACGGCCGCACAGTTCCTCGCCGCGGGGGTCGACCCCGGGCGTTCGACGCTCTTCGTGCAGAGCCATGTTCCCGAGCACGCCGAGCTCGCGTGGGCGCTGGGCTGCTACACCGGTTTCGGCGAGGCGAGCCGGATGACGCAGTTCAAGGACAAGGCCGCGAAGCAGGGCGGCGACCGCACCACCGTCGGGCTGTTCACGTACCCCGTGCTGATGGCAGCCGACATCCTCCTCTACGACGCCGACGAGGTGCCCGTGGGAGAGGACCAGCGTCAGCACTTGGAGCTCACCCGCGACCTGGCGCAGCGCTTCAACGCCAGGTACGGCAGCACGTTCGTGGTGCCCGAGCCGCGCATCGTCAAGGAGCGCGCGAAGATCACGGACCTGCAGGAGCCGACGGCGAAGATGAGCAAGTCCGCGGGCTCGGGCACCGGGCTCATCGAGATCCTGGACCCACCGAACGTCATCACGAAGCGGATCAAGTCCGCGGTCACGGACACCGGCCGGGAGGTCAGGTTCGACCCTGAGCACAAGCCTGGAGTGTCGAACCTGCTGACCATCTACTCGGCTCTCACGGGGCGCAGCATCCCCGACCTGGAGCTCGACTACTCCGGTCGCGGCTACGGCGACCTGAAGAAGGACCTCGCCGAGGTCACCGTCGAGGCGCTCGCCCCGGTGCGGGAGAAGGCCACGGCGTACCTCGGGGACCCCGCGGCCCTGGACGCCGTCCTCGCCGACGGTGCGGAACGCGCCAGAACGATCGCGAGTGAGACAGTGGCCCGCGTGTACGACAAGGTGGGATTCCTGCCGGGGCGGCGGTCTTGACCGACGAGATCGTCATCGGGGTCGCCATCGCGATCCCCGAACCGTACGGTGACGACCTGACGCGGTGGCGCAAGGACCTCGGTGACCCTCTGGCGGCGGCGATCCCGCCGCACGTGACCCTGCTGCCGCCAACGCCGGTCCTGCGCACCCAGCTGCCCGCGATCCGCGAGCACCTTCAGAGCGCGGCGGTATCCCTCCGCCCGTTCACCATGCGGCTGCGCGGCACGGGGACGTTCCGGCCCGTCTCCCCGGTGGTCTTCGTCCAGGTGGCGGAGGGGATCGCCGCCTGCGAGAAGATCGAGAGCCGCGTCCGGTCCGGGATCCTGGAGCGCGAGCTCACCTTCAACTACCACCCTCACGTCACCGTCGCCCACCACCTGGAGGACGACGCACTCGACCGTGCCTTCGACACCCTGTCGGACTACGAGGCGACGTTCCGGGTGTCATCGTTCGAGCTCTTCGAGCACGGGGGTGACGGCGTCTGGCGTCCCGTTGTGAGCTTCGCACTGAACGGTGTCTCGGAGGAGTCCGAGGCCTGATCCTGTCGTCTGCAGAACTGCAAGATCACGAAGAATGGCCTGGGATCTGCAGAACTGCATGATCACGAACGAGCGTTTGCGCGGACCTGAACGGGGGACGGTCAGGAGCGGCTGAGGCGCCGGGTCGCACGGGCGCGGCGCCGCAGCAGGACCCGCAGACGCAGCAGGAACACCGCCGCCACGAGGAAGCCGACGACGACCAGCGGCACCTTCAGCCATGACGGCATCCGCGAGTCGCCGACACCCGCCATGCTCGGACGTGAGGCCACCGGTGCGCCGTCGACGTCCGTGCCCGACCCCCCTGGTGAGCCGACCGCGGAACCTGAGCGTCCGGCGTCCTCGTTGGTGTTCGTCTGGGCCGCGGGACGGAAGCCGGGCGGCTCGAGCGACCCCACCGGCTGCACCCGGGACCCGTTGGCGAACGCCCAGTCGAGCAGGGCCGCGGTGTGCTTCCACGTCGGCGCCTCGGACTTGAGCAGGGCGACGACGTACCGGTTGCCGTCCCGCTCAGCGGCTCCGACGAAGCTGCCGCGGGCGGCGTTCGTGTAGCCGTTCTTGACCCCGAGCGCACCGGGGTAGTTGGCGAGCAGCTTGTTGTGGTTGGCGACCTGGAAGTACGGGCGTCCCGCGCCGATGGTGGTGCCCTTGCCCGGGAACTGGTACTGCCGCGTGGCGGCGAGCTTGGCCAGCTCCGGGTTGTCCAGCAGTGCGCGGGCCATCAGCGCCAGGTCCCGTGCCGTCGTCACCTGGCCGGGCGCGTCCAGTCCGCTGGTGTTGCGGACCACGGTGGATGCGGCGCCGATCCGCTCGGCCTCCGCCTGCATCTTCGCCACGGCCGCGTTCTGGCCGCCGGAGAGGGTGCCGAGCGCGAAGGCGGCGTCGTTGCCGCTGCCAAGCATGAGGGCGTGCAGCAGGTCGTCGACGGTGTAGACGGACCCCGGGTCGAGCCCCACCTTGCTGCCCACGATCGCGGCGTCCTCGCGAACGGCGGTGTACTGGGTGGAGCGGTCGAGCCCCGGGGCGAGCGCCAGCGCGGTGAGGATCTTCAGCGTGCTGGCCGGTGCCAGCTGCGCCGTCGCGTTGTTCGCGGCCAGCACCTCACCGCTGTCCAGGTCGGCGACCAGCCACGCAGCCGCCGGCACGGACGGGGGAGCCGGCACGCCGGCGGGCACGACCAGGCCGGGTCTGGAGAGCGGGTCGGCGCCGCTCGCGCCGGTGGCCGTGCCCTGCGCTCTCGCCGACGTGGGCGCGACGAGTGCCCCGGCCGCGGCCAGTAGCAGCGCGATCACGACGAGGACGCCGCCACGCAGGTTCGCGCGGGCATCCTGCGGGTGGGTGGTCGGGGCGGAAGACATCGACGGCCACGCTAGCCGTTGCGATCACCCGCAACGACTGACGTGGCCGTCCTGTGCTTCGTCAGATCTGTCCGAACGTCCAGATCAGACCTTACGGGTGAGAAGGGCGCGCTTCACTTCAGCGATCGCCTTCGTCACCTGGATGCCGCGGGGGCACGCGTCGGTGCAGTTGAACACCGTGCGGCAGCGCCACACGCCCTCACGGTCGTTGAGGATCTCCAGCCGCATGTCGGCCGCCTCGTCACGGCTGTCGAAGATGAACCGGTGAGCGTTGACGATCGCCGCGGGGCCGAAGTACTGACCGTCGGTCCAGAACACCGGACACGAGGAGGTGCAGGCCGCACACAGGATGCACTTCGTCGTGTCGTCGAAGCGCTCCCGGTCGCCCGGGCTCTGGATGCGCTCACGGGTCGGTTCCTGACCGCCGGCGACGAGGAACGGCATGATCTCCCGGTAGGACTGGAAGAACGGCTCCATGTCCACGACGAGGTCCTTCTCGACCGGCAGGCCCTTGATGGGCTCGACGGTGATCGGCTTGTCGGGGTTGAGGTCCTTCACCAGGCTCTTGCACGCGAGCCGGTTCTTGCCGTTGATGCGCATGGCGTCCGAGCCGCAGACGCCGTGGGCGCAGGAGCGGCGGAACGTGAGGGAACCGTCCTGCTCCCACTTGATCTTGTGCAGGGCGTCGAGCAGACGGTCCGTCCCGTGTACCTGGACGCGGTAGTCCTCCCAGTGCGGCTCGGTGTCCGTCTCCGGGATGTACCGGCGGATCCGCAGGGTGACCTCGAAAGTCGGGACAGTGCCCGGCGCCTCCTCGGTCTTCTGGGTCTCGACGACCGTCTCCCGGGCCTGGAGCTCCTCGCCCGGGGATGGCTCGACGGGCTGCTCGACGGCAGCCGCGCCCGAGGCGTCGTCGGCCGCCTTGACCGGCTCGCTGCGCGGAGTGGAGGTGGGCTGCGCCGGCGCCTGGGCCTGCGGCGGGTTGCCGTCCCCGTCACGGGCGGTCTCGGCCTCGGTGGGCGGGTTGCTCGGGGCTGCCGCGTCGGCAGCCGCGTCGGCGGCCGGGTGGGAGGCGGGGCTGGCGCCCGCCTTGGCGGGATCGTCCGTGCCGAACACCTTCTCGCGCGGGGTCATCTCGTCGGCCATCAGTACTTGCGCTCCATGGGCTGGTAGCGGGTCACGGTCACCGGCTTGTAGTCGAGCCGGACGTCCCATTCGGTCAGCGGCGAGTGCGGGCCGGCGTCCGTGCCTTCGTCACGGACCTCCCGGTAGGCCATCGTGTGCCGCATGAAGTTGACGTCGTCCCGGTGGGGGTAGTCCTCGCGGAAGTGCCCGCCGCGGGACTCGTTGCGGGCGCGCGCGGACACGACGGAGACCTCCGCCAGGTCGAGCAGGAAGCCGAGCTCCACGGCCTCCAGCAGGTCGGTGTTGAACCGCTTGCCCTTGTCCTGGACCGAGACGTTCGCAAAGCGCTGACGCAGCCGAATGATGTCGTTCTCCGCCTGCTTGAGGCTGGCCTCGGTGCGGTACACCTGCGCGTTGCGGTCCATCGTCTCCTGCAGCTCGCTGCGCAGCGTGGCGACGCGCTCGCCGGAAGGCCGCTCGACGATCGACTGCAGCATCGTCACGACCTCGCGGTCCGCGTCGTCCGCCAGCGGCGCGAGCGGCGCGGTTGTCGCGAACTCCGCGGCGGCGATACCGGCTCGCTTGCCGAACACGTTGATGTCGAGCAGTGAGTTCGTGCCCAGGCGGTTCGACCCGTGCACCGACACGCAGGCGACCTCACCGGCGGCGTACAGGCCGGGGACGGTGTTTGTGTTGTCCCGCAGCACCTCCGCCTGGATGTTCGTCGGGATGCCGCCCATCGCGTAGTGCGCGGTGGGGTACACCGGCACGGGTTCGGTGTACGGCTCGACACCGAGGTAGGTCCGCGCGAACTCGGTGATGTCCGGGAGCTTCGCATCGATGTGCGCGGGTTCGAGGTGGGTCAGGTCGAGCAGGACGTAGTCCTTGTTCGGTCCCGCGCCGCGGCCCTCCCGGACCTCGTTGGCCATGGAGCGGGCGACGATGTCGCGGGGCGCGAGGTCCTTGATGGTGGGGGCGTAGCGCTCCATGAACCGCTCGCCCTCGCTGTTGCGCAGGATGCCGCCCTCACCCCGGGCCGCCTCGCTGAGCAGGATCCCGAGACCGGCCAGGCCGGTCGGGTGGAACTGGAAGAACTCCATGTCCTCCAGCGGCAGGCCCTTGCGCCACACGATGCCCATGCCGTCACCGGTGAGGGTGTGGGCGTTCGAGGTGGTGCGGAAGACCTTCCCGAAGCCGCCGGTGGCGAAGATGATCGACTTGGCGTTGAAGACGTGGATCTCGCCGGTGGCCAGCTCGTACGCGACGACGCCCGCGGTCACGGGACCGTCGTCGGTCTCCGTGAGGAGCAGGTCGAGGACGTAGAACTCGTTGTAGAACTCCACGTCGTGCTTGATGCACTGCTGGTAGAGCGTCTGCAGGATCATGTGGCCGGTGCGGTCCGCGGCGAAGCAGGAGCGGCGCACCGCGGCCTCGCCGTGGTTGCGGGTGTGGCCGCCGAACCGGCGCTGGTCGATCCGGCCCTCGTCGGTGCGGTTGAAGGGCAGGCCCATCTTCTCGAGGTCGAGGACCGCGTCGATGGCCTCCTTCGCCATCACCTCGGCGGCGTCCTGGTCGACGAGGTAGTCACCGCCCTTGACGGTGTCGAAGGTGTGCCACTCCCAGTTGTCCTCCTCGACGTTGGCCAGCGCGGCGCACATGCCGCCCTGGGCCGCGCCGGTGTGGGACCGGGTCGGGTACAGCTTGGTGAGGACGGCGGTGCGGGTGCGGGTGCTGGACTCCAGCGCCGCGCGCATGCCGGCGCCGCCGGCCCCGAC
>JASBSH010000205.1 GCA_030149025.1 Actinomycetales bacterium
GTGAGCCTCGGGGTCCTGCAGCACCAGGCCGGCGCGGCCGCGCCCCGCGGCCGCCGGCGCGCCGTCGATGAGCAGCTGCCCCTCGGACTCACCCTCGTCGGCCGACCCGAGCAAACCTGCCAGTCCGGCGAGCAGCGTCGACTTGCCGGCCCCGGACGGGCCGAGCAGCAGCACGCGCTCGCCCGGCTCGATGCGCAGGTCGACACCGCGCAGCGCGAACGCCTTGCGGCCCGCATGCCGCCAACCCCAGCCCCTCGCCTCCACGAGGGCGCCATGCTGGTTCACGTCTTGCTCAGACCTCGCGAGCGGCGCGACCGGAGGCGAACGGCGCCAGCGCCCCGGTGGTGGCCAGCGCCCGCACCACGACCCACGAGAGCAGCCCGGCGATCATGAGCCCGGAGACCACCGCGGCGCCGAAGTAGACCGCGCGCCAGGTGATCTCCCAGGTGACGTAGCTGGTGAAGGTCGTGTCGAGGATGCCGACGACGACGCCCGCCAGCCCTCCGGACAGCAGCGCGGCCGGCAATCCCCAGTGCCGGTAGCGGAGCAGGGCGAAGCCGAGCTCGGCACCGAGCCCCTCGAGCACCGCCCACAGCAGCACGGAGAACCCCCACTGCGTCCCGACGGCCATCGACACCAGACCGGCGACGACCTCGGTGAAGAGCGCGGCGCCCGGCTTGCGGATCACGAGCCCGCCCAGCACACCGGCGAAGAGCCACCCGCCCGCGAGAAGGCCTGCGAGCGGGGCGAAGAAGGCGAGCAGGCCCGAGAGGGGTCCCCACGCCAGCCCCCAGGCCCAGAAGACGACACCGGCGGTGACGCCCAGCACGCTGGCGACGACGATGTCCACGACCCGCCAGCTACGGCCGGCAGGTGGCGTGTGGTCGACGGTCCGGTTCGATGCGACCTGCTCCATTGGTCCCTGGTCCTCCTGTTCATCAGGAGGGGCACCGCCGCCACGCGGTGTGGCAACGGTGAGAGACTCGACTCCCTACACCGGTGCTAACCGGATCAGGTTCGAGGGTCTGCGGCTCCCGCACTCTCAGCGCCCCGGTGGCGCTCCCCTGTCGTGCCTCCACCGTACCTGTTCGCCTTCTGCGGGGACAGCCCGCTCAGGTCCCCGCTTGCCGCGGAGTCGTCGTTGGGGAACGGTGGACGGCGACACGCGCGTCGCGAACAAGCGGCCGGGAAGGGACCGGGGAAGGGAGTCGTCGTGGGCGCCGTCATGTGGAAGGTCCTCGGTGTCGGGTCCGCCGTCCTTGCGGGCATCGCTGCCCGCAAGGTGCTCACCACCGCATGGGAGGCGGGCACCGGCCATCCCCCGCCGAGCAACCCGGAATCGCCCGACACCTCCTGGAAGGAGGCGCTGACCTGGGCGGTCGTCTCCGGCGCTGCCGTAGGCATCGCCCGGTTGATGGCGACACGAAAGGCCGCCGACTACTACCGCAGGAGCGCCGGCCACCTGCCCAAGAACCTCGAGCAGGTGAGCGCCTGACCGCGCACCCGCTCCGCCGCGCATTCCCGGGTCCGGTCCGAGGGCTGGGCGCAAACCAGGGGCGCTCCCGCGCTCCCGTTTGGCACACTGGCCGGCATGGTGCTGAGGACGCTGCGCGAGCCGGGGACCGGTCGACCGTCCCCGCTGAGCCAGCTTGTCGCCGTCCTGGTCGTCGTCGGCCTGGTGGGCGTGACCGCACCAGTGGTGCTACCGGTGCTGCGTTGGCTGCTGTCGCTGTTCTGAGCGCCGTCCCCCGTTCGTCGGGTGAGGCGAGCCGGTGACCACTGACGGCCACTCGCCGCCCTCCTCGGAGCAGCGCGCCCTGGCCGCCGTCCGGGCGACCGGTCTGCAGCACCGCGTCGTGCGACACGGCCGGGTGAGCAGCCTGGCGGAGGCGGCCAGGGTCCGCGGGATCGAGCCGCGCCAGCTGTTGAAGACGATCGTCGTGCGCCGCGCCGACGACGACTACGTGTTCGTCCTCGTGCCGGGGGACCGGCAGATCTCCTGGCCGAAGCTGCGGTCACTGCTCGGGGTCAGCCGGCTCTCGATGCCGGACGCGGCGACCGCCCGCGACGTGACCGGCTACGAGCGCGGCACGATCACGCCGTTCGGGTCCACACGGCCGTGGCCGGTGATCGCGGACGTGCGTGTGCCGGCCGGGGAGGTGTCGCTCGGGGCCGGCGGTCACGGCGTGGGGATCGTCACCGACGGGGCAGATCTCGTCGCGGTGCTCGACGCCACCGTCGCCGACGTCACGCAACCGGTGGGTGACGACGTGGTTTCCGCCGGCCCGCGACCTTCGCGCGGTACATAGCCGCGTCCGCCTCGCGGATCGCGGCCTCGAGACCCCGCTGCCCGGTCAGGGACGACGCTCCGACACTCGCCGAGACTCGCAGCGTCAGACCGGAGACCGGGACCGGCTCGGCGAGCGCGTCACGCAGCCTGGCCAGCAGGTGCTGCTCACCGGTTGCTGACAGGTCGTTCGCGACGATGACGAACTCATCACCGCCGTACCGCACCACCAGGTCCCGCTCACGCACTACCCGGCGCAGCCGGTGGGCCACCTCGACGATGACCTGGTCGCCGACGTGGTGCCCATGGACGTCGTTGATCTGCTTGAACCGGTCCAGGTCGCAGAAGAGCACCACGGTCCGGTTGCCCTCGGACCCCTCGCCGGGCAGATCGCGCTCCCTGCTCAGCTCCTGCGCCAGCCGGCGCCGGTTCGGCAGCCCGGTGAGCGAGTCGTGGTCCGCCCGGTGCCGCAGCTCCTCCCGCGCCGCACGCTGCTCGCTGATGTCCTCCACCTGACTGATCGCCATGATCGGCGTACCGTCGGGGTCGCGGACCAGCGACGAGATCACCTGGACCCACACCGTGGACCCGTCCGGCCGCAGGTACCGCTTCTCCAGCACTATGGACGCCGTGTCCCCGGCCTGCCGCCGAGCGGTGACGTCGTCGTCGACGGCGTGGTCGTCCGGGTGGGTGACGTCCCTGAACGTGAGGGTGAGCAGCTCCGCCTCGGTTCTGCCCGCGATCCCGCACAGTGCCGGGTTCACGCGTAGGTAGCGGCCGAGACCGGCCGGTGTGAGGTCGACGAGCGCGATTCCTGCACCGGCGCGTTCGAAGGCCAGCCGGAAGGCCTCCTCACTCGCCTGGAGGGCCTCGGTCAGCCGCCTGTTTGCCACGGCGATACCGGCCTGGGCGGCGAACATCTCGAGCAGCTCGCGCTGGAACGGACCGGGACGGCGTCGGTCGCGAGGCAGGTCCACCGACAGCATGCCGACGAGCTCCCCGGACGGCGCACGCAGCGGTGCGTACAGGGCGTCCAGCGGGTGCCACGCGTCGGGGACGTCGCCGACCGGCACGTCGGGCACCCAGCCGGCCGGGTCGCCGTCCGGCAACCTGTCGTGGGGCACGAACCGGAGCGGTCCCCAGTGCTCCGCGACCTCGAACTCGCGGTCGTACGCGTCGGCGGGTTTCCGCTGGCCGAGCAACGCGGCGCGCGCACCCTCGTCACCCGCGACTGCCAGGGTCTCGAAGGTCCCGTCGACGTGCAGGTAGCTGACCGCCGCCACATCGAACCCGACGACCTGGACGACGCCCTCGACGATCGACTGCAGCGTCTCGTGCATCGTCCGACAGCCGTTGAGCCGCGCGATCAGGTTCTGCAGACGTCGCAGCTCGGGCAGGCCCACCGTCCGCTCGCTCGGGGCAACGTG
>JASBSH010000232.1 GCA_030149025.1 Actinomycetales bacterium
CGAGCCGGTGCGGCGCCTCGAAGAAGACCATCGTGCGGCGTTCGTCGGCGAGCGCGGCAAGGGCAGTGCGGCGCTCCCCCGCCTTGCGGGGCGGGAAGCCCTCGAAGCAGAACCGGTCCGTCGGCAGGCCGGAGAGGGCAAGGGCGGTCAGCACGGCGGAGGGGCCCGGCACGGCGGTGACCGGCACACCGGCGTGCACGGCGGCGTTCACGACGCGGTAACCGGGGTCGGAGACCGACGGCATGCCGGCGTCCGTCAAGACCAGCACGGTGCGCCCCGCGCGGACCTCGTCCACCAGCTCTTGCGCGCGGGCGGTCTCGTTGTGCTCGTGGACGCTGACGACCTTCCCGGACGGCGTCACCCCCAGTGCCGCTGCCAGCCGGCGGAGGCGACGGGTGTCCTCGGCCGCGACCACGTCGGCGGTTGCGATGAGGCCCGCCAGTCGCGGTGGCGCGTCGGCGACGTCCCCGATCGGGGTGCCGGCGAGTACCAGTCGGCCGTCCACGGCGCCGACTATGGCAGACGGCTCGACTATGGCAGACGGCTGGCGCCGGGTCGCGGCGCGCGGGCACCTACGATGCCGCCGTGAGCGCTGCCCCCGCCGTCACGGCCCAGGACCAGCCGTCACCGGGGGCAGTGGGCACGGGCCACCGGCCGCCGCAGACGCGTGAGTCGCTGCTGCGCCGCCACCTGCTCGGTCGGGTGCCGACCGACCGGTTGTGGGGCTGGGGCGGTCCCCTGCTGGTCACCGCCCTCGCCGGGGTGCTGCGGTTCTGGCGGCTGGACCAGCCCCACCAGCTCGTGTTCGACGAGACCTACTACGTCAAGCAGGCCTACACCTATCTGAAGGTGGGGTACGAGCTGCGGTGGCCGAACCCGTCGGACGAGTCGTTCACCGCCGGCACCCCGGACATCTACCTGAACACCGCGGACTTCGCGGTGCACCCGCCGGTCGGCAAGTGGATGATCGCCGTCGGGGAGTGGCTGTTCGGCATCGACAGCTCGTGGGGGTGGCGGTTCTCCGCCGCCGTGAGCGGCACGCTGATGGTGCTGATGATCGCCCGCATCGCCCGTCGGTTGTTCTCCTCGACCCTGCTGGGGGTGACCGCCGGCCTGCTGCTCGCGGTCGAGGGACACCACTTCGTGCACAGCCGGACCGCCCTGCTCGACATCTTCCTTGCGTTCTGGGTGCTGGCGGCCTTCGGTGCGCTGCTCGTGGACCGCGACCGGTCCCGGACGCTGCTCGCGCGCCGCGTCGCGCGTTCGCAGGCCTACCGGCCGGTCGAGGACGCCGCCACGCACGTTTCGCGGCGCTCGTCGGCTCTGGGCCCGGCTCTCGGGTGGAGACCGTGGCGGTTGGTTGCGGCCGTGTGCCTCGGTCTTGCCGTCGGGACGAAGTGGTCGGGGCTGTGGTTCGTCGCGGTGTTCGGGCTCATGACGGTGCTGTGGGACATGGGCGCGCGCCGGGCCGTCGGTGTGCCGGCCTGGTTCCGCGGTGGGGTGTTGAAGGACGGCGTCCCCGCGGCTTTGACGATGCTGCCGACCGTGCTGGTGGTGTACGTGGCGAGCTGGGGCGGCTGGTTCGCCTCCAAGGACGCGTACCTGCGCCAGTGGGGGGCGCAGAACCCGTCGTCGACCTGGGTGCCGGACGCGCTCCGGTCGTTCTGGAAGTACCACCAGGACATGTGGGCGTTCCACGTAGGGCTGTCCTCACCGCACCCGTACTCGGCGAACCCGTGGTCCTGGCTGGTGCAGGGGCGCCCGACCTCGTTCTTCTACGAGGGCCCGAAGCTCGGGGAGATGGGCTGCAAGGTCGAGAGCTGCTCCAGGGCCATCACGTCACTGGGCAACGTCGTGATCTGGTGGGGCGGCACGGCCGCACTCGCCGTGCTGCTGTTCTGCTGGCTGCTGCGCCGCGACTGGCGGGCCGGTGCCGTGCTCGCGGGTGTGGCCGCCGGGTACCTGCCCTGGTTCCTGTACCAGCAGCGCACCATCTACTCGTTCTACTCGGTGGCGTTCGTGGCATTCATCGTGCTGGGGCTGACCTACGTGCTCGGGCTGATCCTGGGGCCGCGCAAGGCGCCTCGCCGTCGACGGGTGGTAGGTGCGGTGGCTGCCGGGTCGGTCGTCGTGCTGGCCGTGCTGTACTTCGCCTACATGTGGCCGATC
>JASBSH010000254.1 GCA_030149025.1 Actinomycetales bacterium
GGGGAGCGGCGCGACGTCGCAGCTGTTGTCGTCTACGGCGGGGAGAAGGTGTTCGCGGCGGGTGCGGACATCAAGGAGATGCAGACCATGTCCTACACGGACATGGTCGACCGCTCGGCCGCGCTGCAGTCCGCGTTCACGGCGGTCGCCAAGATCCTCAAGCCGACGGTCGCGGCGGTGACGGGCTACGCGCTCGGTGGTGGCTGCGAGCTGGCGCTGGCCTGCGACTTCCGGGTGGCCGGCCAGGGCGCCAAGCTTGGGCAGCCGGAGATCCTGCTCGGGATCATCCCGGGAGCCGGCGGCACCCAGCGGCTCGCGCGACTGGTCGGGCCGGCCAGGGCCAAGGACCTGGTGTTCTCGGGGCGGCACGTGAAGGCCGACGAGGCGCTGTCGATCGGGCTCGTCGACCGGGTGGTGCCGGACGAGGAGGTGTACGCCGCGGCGTGTGACTTCGTCCGGCGGTACGTCGGTGGGCCGGCGTACGCGCTGCGGGCCGCGAAGGAGTCCATCGACCGGGGGCTCGACGTCGACCTCGACACGGGTCTTGAGATCGAGCGCATGCAGTTCGCGGGGCTGTTCGCCACCAAGGACCGGCAGATCGGCATGGACGCGTTCGTCGCCAAGCAGAAGGCGGAGTTCGAAGGCCGCTGACCCCCTGCTCGTGCCGCGGCACCGCAACCGCTGTCCGTGCTCGGCGCCGTTGCTCCCTCACCCGTCATTGCGCCGGCAGGGTGCGGTCTGCCCCGGTCGGACCGCAACCTGCCGGCGCATTGCCGAGTTTCAGCGCAAGCCAGGCTGCCCGGACCCCGCTGCCGGTGGGCCGGTTGCCGGCGTCGCGACTTATCCACAGATTCCCCCGGCGCTCACCGCGGAGCTTCCAACCGGGGCACGGTCGGGTCATGGCGAAAGCGGACCCGACCTTTCCCGACGTCTTCACCCTCGCCCAGGTGGAGAAGGAGGGGATGACGAAGTTCCAGGCGGCCCGTCGGGTTCGTAGTGGCCACTGGCGACGGCTGGGCCGCGGCATCTACTGCCTGCAGTCGACGTGGGACAGCGCCCACCACAGTCAGCGCCATCTTCTCCTGGCGCAGGCCGCCTGTCTGGGCGGACCCGAGGGGCGATGTCTCAGCCATGCCAGTGCCGCAGCCTGGCACGACTTGCCGGTTCCGTTCGGTGGCACCGATGTCTGGGTTACCGGTGCACCGAACGAGGGTACTCACTACCGGGCAGGGATCCGAGTGCTGGCGGCGCCGCTGCCCGCCGAAGACTTCGCCTCCTACGGGGGGATTCGCGTCACCACGATCCCGCGGACAGTTGCGGACTGCCTGCGACACCTCGAGCTGGCCGATGCGATCTCGGTGGGTGATGCAGCGGTCAGACGTGACCTGACGCTGCGACGAGACATCGACAGAGTGTTCGACAGATGCGCTGGATGGCCGTTCGTGGAACGCGGTCGCCAGCTGATGGGCCTACTTGACGGAAGACGTGAGACCGCTCTGGAGTCGGCATCCTTCGTGGAGATGTATCGAAGCCGGATCCCATTGCCCGAGCCTCAGGTCCGGATCTTCGACGGCAGTCGGATCATCGCGCGAGGTGACTTCTGGTGGAAGAAGTACGCAGTCCTCGGCGAGGCGGACGGCTTGGTGAAGTACGGAGTCGGGACTGACGACGATCTGACCGAGTCGCGCAGAGCACTGGTCAAGGAGAAGCGGCGTGAGGACCGGCTCCGGGAACTCGGCATCCACGTCGTTCGGTGGGGCTTCGCGGAGCTGAAGAAGGCCGGCTGGGCGGCGTGGCTGCGTCGCGAGCTGGAGCGTGGGGACCCGTCCCGGTTCCGGGGACGGACCGCCAGCACCCCGTTCCGCTGACGACTCCCTGCGACAGGAGCCGTCGTTGCGCTCCAGAGTTGCGGTCTGAACCGGTCCGACCGCAACCGGACGGCGCAACGACCGGCTCCATCGCACCGTGGTTGCGCTGAGTGGCGCGGAAGGACAAGGCGGCGGGGCAATGCGGCGGTACCGGCAGACGGGACCAGGCGCACCGTGTCCAGCGTCACCGTCCGTTCACCTTGTCGCCGTGAAACCCGTAGGTAGCCTGAACGGCGCACAGTCATCCGCACAGGAGGGTCGCCCGCGACCATGAAGATCGTCGTCTGCGTGAAGTACGTGCCGGACGCCCAGGGAGAGCGCACGTTCAACGCCTCCGACAACACCACGGACCGCACGGGTGTCGACGGCCTGCTCTCCGAGCTGGACGAGTACGCCGTCGAGGAGGCGCTGAAGATCGTCGAGGCCTCCGAGGGTGAGGTCGTCGTCCTCACGATGGGACCGGAGGACGCCGAGCAGGCCATCCGCAAGTCGCTGCAGATGGGCGCCCACTCTGGCGTGCACATCCTGGACGACGCCCTGCACGGCAGCGATGCACCTGCCACTTCGCTGGTACTCGCCAAGGCCATCGAGAAGATCAACGCCGACGGTCAGGCCGATCTGGTCATCACCGGTATGGCGTCCACGGACGGCACGATGAGCGTCGTCCCGGCAATGCTGGCTGAGCGCCTCGGGCTCCCGCAGGTGACGATGGCCTCCGAGGTGAAGCTCGAGGACGGCTCGGTGACGATCCGCCGCGACGGCGACGTGTCGACCGAGACGATCACCGCTCCGGTTCCTGCGCTGGTCAGCGTCACCGACCAGATCAACGAGCCGCGCTACCCGTCCTTCAAGGGAATCATGGCGGCCAAGAAGAAGCCTGTGCAGACGTGGTCGCTGGCCGACCTCGGCGTCGACGCCGGTGAGGTCGGGCTGGACGCCGCGTGGACGAAGGTGGACTCCTTCGCCCAGCGTCCGCCGCGCCAGCAGGGCGAGATCGTCACCGACGAGGGCGACGGCGGCCAGAAGCTCGTCGAGTTCCTGGTCTCGCGCAAGTTCGTCTGAACCGTCGGCACCACAAGGTCTTTCACCAAGGAGAGTTGAGCTATGGCAGAGGTCCTGGTGCTGGTCGACCACGTCGACGGTGCTGTTCGCAAGACCACCAACGAGCTGCTGACCCTCGCACGCCGCCTGGGTGAGCCGTCGGCCGTGTTCATCGGTGACGGCTACGACGCCGCGGCGGACACCCTCGGCCGCTTCGGCGCGCAGAAGGTCTACAAGATCGCCGGCGCCGACGTCGAGGGCTACCTGGTCGCCCCGAAGGCCGAGGTGCTGGCCCAGCTCGTGGAGCGGACCCAGCCGGCCGCCGTCCTCATCGGCAGCAGCGCCGAGGGCAAGGAGATCGCGGCGCGGCTCGCGATCAAGACGAACAGCGGTCTGATCACGGATGCCGTGGACGTGCAGCCGGGCGAGGGCGGTCCCCAGACCACCCAGTCGGTCTTCGCCGGTGGGTTCACCGTCCAGGCGTACGTCAGCAAGGGCACCCCGATCATCACGGTGAAGCCGAACTCCGCCAGCCCGGAGGAGGCACCGGCCAGCCCCGCTGTGGAAGACGTCGACGTCACCATCAGCGACGCCGCCAAGTCCGCCCGCATCGTCGAGACCAAACCGCGTGAGAAGACCGGCCGGCCGGACCTCAACGAGGCCGCCATCGTCGTCTCCGGTGGCCGGGGCACCAGCGGCGACTTCAGCCCGGTCGAGGCCTTCGCCGACGCGCTCGGTGCCGCGGTGGGCGCCTCCCGCGCCGCGGTGGACGCCGGCTGGTACCCGCACTCCAACCAGGTGGGCCAGACCGGCAAGCAGGTGTCCCCGCAGCTGTACGTCGCGGCGGGCATCTCTGGTGCCATCCAGCACCGGGCCGGGATGCAGACCTCGAAGACGATCGTGGCGATCAACAAGGACTCCGAAGCGCCCATTTTCGAGCTGGTCGACTTCGGCGTGGTCGGCGACCTGTTCCAGGTCCTGCCGCAGGCCACGGAGAAGATCATCCAGACCAAGGGCTGACCCGGGCGAAAACGCAGACCACCACTGAGCACTGACGAGAGGCGCCGCCGTGGGTCCGGGATCCGGACCGGCGACGGCGCCTCTTCGTGTGCAGACCTAGAATCGACCCCCGTGACCGCCTACCTCGACCACGCGGCGACTACGCCGATGCTGCCCGCCTCGGTCGAGACGCTCACCTGCCACCTGCACCGCACGGCCAACGCGTCGTCCCTGCACACTTCGGGTCGCCGCGCCCGCAGGGTGGTGGAGGAGTCCCGCGAGCAGGTCGCGGCCGCCCTTGGCGCCGGCCCCAACGACGTCGTCTTCACGTCCGGGGGGACGGAAGCGGACAACCTCGCGGTCAAGGGCCTGTTCTGGGGACGCCAGGACGACGCCACGCGGCGACACCGCATCGTCGCCAGCGCGGTCGAGCACCATGCCGTTTCCGACTCCGTCGAATGGCTCGTCCAGCACGAGGGCGCCGAGGTGGAGTGGGTGCCGGTCGACGGTGCCGGGCGCATCGACCTGGACGCATACCGCGACATCCTGGACCGGGATCCCGACTCGATCGCGCTCGTCTCGGTGATGTGGGCCAACAACGAGGTCGGCACCCTGCAGCCGATCGACGAGGTGGTCGCGGCCGCCAAGCAGCACGGCATCCCCGTGCACAGCGACGCCGTGCAGGCCGTCGGCAGCGTCCCCGTCGACTTCGGTGACAGCGGCGTCGACGCCATGACGATCACCGGTCACAAGCTCGGTGGTCCGTACGGCGCCGGAGCCCTGTTGCTGCGGCGTGGCCTCGACCTCGCCCCCGTCCTGCACGGGGGCGGCCAGGAGCGCGGTGTCCGCTCGGGCACGCTGGACACCCCCGCCATCGCAGCGTTCGCCGTCGCCGTCGACACCGCGGTCGCCGCGCGACCGAGCCAGGCACCCCGGATCGCGAGCCTGCGTGAGGAGCTCGTGGCCGGCGTCCAGGCACGGGTTCCCGGCGCGGTGGTGAGCGGTGATCCGGACCCGGCCGGACGGCTGCCCGGTATCGCTCACTTCACGTTCACCGACTGTGAGGGCGACTCCCTGCTGTACCTGCTCGACGCCCGCGGCGTCGAGTGCTCGACCGGGTCCGCGTGCCAGGCGGGGGTGCCGCAGCCCAGTCACGTGCTGCGGGCGATGGGGATGGACGACACGCAGTCCCGTGGGGCACTGCGCTTCTCGCTCGGCCACACGTCCACGAAGACGGACGTCGACGCGGTGCTGGAGGCCATCGGCCCGGCGGTGGAGCGCGCTCGCAACGCCGGGCTCGCCTCTCGCGCACACGGATTCGTCGCCTGAGGAGGCGAGCGACGATGCGGGTACTTGCGGCGATGAGCGGCGGGGTCGACTCCTCCGTCGCTGCTGCGCGCACCGTCGAGGCCGGGCACGAGGTCGTGGGCGTGCACCTCGCGCTGTCCTCGGCGCCGGGTCAGGCCCGCAACGGTGCCCGCGGGTGCTGCACGATCGAGGACGCCCGCGACGCGCGCAGAGTCGCCGACGTCCTCGACATCCCGTTCTACGTGTGGGACATGGCCGACCGGTTCCGCCAGGACGTCATGGACGACTTCGTCGCCGAGTACGCGGCCGGCCGCACCACGAACCCCTGCGTGCGTTGCAACGAGCGGATCAAGTTCGCCGCGCTGCTGGACAAGGCCCTGGCCCTCGGTTTCGACGCCGTCGCCACCGGTCACTACGCGCGGATCGTCGACGGCCCTTCCGGTCCGGAGCTGCACCGCTCGCTCGACCCGGCCAAGGACCAGTCCTACGTGCTCGCAGTCATGGGTCGCGAGGCGCTGGGGCACGCGCTGTTCCCGTTGGGGGACAGCGCTTCGAAGGCCGACGTGCGGCGCGAGGCGCAGGCGCTCGGGCTCGGCGTGTCCGCGAAGCCGGACAGCCACGACATCTGCTTCATCCCGGACGGCGACACGCGCGCCTGGCTGGACGCGCGAGTCGAGAGGCGGCCGGGGGCGATCGTCGACGCGACCGGAACCGTTGTGGGAGAGCACGACGGGGCCGTCGGGTACACCATCGGCCAGCGGAAGGGGCTCCGGCTCGGGCGCCCGGCTCCGGACGGCAAGCCCCGGTACGTGCTCGACGTCTCCGTGGTCGACAACACTGTCACCGTTGGCCCCTCCGACGCGCTTCGCGTCACAGCCATGGACGGCGCCACACCGGTCTGGTTGGACACCCCACCGGCGCAGGGGGCGGAGCTGAGCGTGCAGGTGCGCGCTCACGGAGAGCCGGTGCCCTGCAAGGTCATTCGCGCGGACGATGACCTGGTGTCGGTCGACGTGACGCCCGGTCTGACCGGGATCGCTCCCGGTCAGACGCTGGTGCTGTACGACGGCGCGCGGGTGGTGGGCTCTGCGACCATCTCGGGCGCCCGGCGGGCGGCGGCGTGACGGGCGCCACCGGCATCGGCTCGTGGCCGGGGGACGACTTCCTGGAGGCGCAGCGCCTGGTGATGGGGGAGCTGGGCAGTCCTGCGGACGTGGACGGTCTGCCCCACATGGTGGAGCTGCCCTCTCGCGGGCCCGGGTCTGACATGGTGGGCCGGGCGGCGGCGCTCCTGGTGGACCTCCCCGTAGACCTGCAACCGTCGGGATGGCGGCTGACGGATGCGCCAGGCCGGGACGTGGAGCGTGCGAACGCGTTGCGGCGTAACGACCTCGACGATCTCGCCGAGGTCGCGGACGGGTACCACGGCAGGCTGAAGCTGCAGGTGGCCGGCCCCTGGACCTTGGGGGCGTCGTTGCGGCTGGGCCGGGGCGAGCGGGTCGTGAACGACCCCGGGGCGCGCCGGGACGTGGTGGCGTCGCTCGCCGAGGGCGTCGCAGCCCACGTGGGGGCCGTGCGACGCCTGGTCCCCTCCGCAGAGCTCGTTGTCCAGCTGGACGAGCCGTCGCTGCCCGCCGTCCTGGCGGGCCGGCTGCCCACGCAGAGCGGGTTCGGCCGGCTTCGTCCCGTCGAGGCGGACGAGCTGGAGACCGGGCTGCAGTCCGTCACTGCCGCAGCACGAGGCGCCGGCGCCGTGATGACGGCCGTTCACTGCTGCGCCAAGGACGCCCCGTTCACCGTGCTGCGCCGCAGCGGCGCCGACGCGGTCGCGGTAGACGCGACCGTGCTGGACGCCGCCGGCTGGGAGTCCGTGGCGGTCGCCTACGAGGCGGGTCTGCAGCTCTGGGCGGGCCTGCTGCCGACCACGGCGGAGCTGCCGAGCACGAGCACGCTGGTGGACTGGCTAACGGGACCCTGGAAGCGGGTCGGGCTGTCGGCGTCCGGCTTGTCGTCCGTCACGGTGTCACCCACGTGCGGTCTCGCCGGTGCGTCGCCGGCGCACGCTCGCGCCGTCCTCGACCGGACCGTCGAGACCGCACGCGCACTGGCAGAGGTCGCGGCAGAGAGCTGAGCGCGTTGTCGGTGCCGTCCGCAAGGATGGGACCGTGAGCGACGAACCGACCGAGGCCGCCATCCACGAGATCAACACGATCGACGAGATCAACACGATCGACGAGGACGTGCGCGCTCAGGTGGAGCCCCCGGACGAGGTGCGCCACGCGTGGACGGAGCTCGCGGACGAGATCCGGGGCCACCAGTTCGCGTACTACGTGAAGGACGCGCCCGTCATCAGCGACGCCGAGTTCGACCAGCTCGTGCGGCGGCTGGGGCAGATCGAGGAGCAGTACCCGGCGCTGCGGACGCCGGACTCGCCGACCCAGCAGGTGGGCGGCACCTTCTCGACGGACTTCACGCCCGTCAACCACCTCGAGCGGATGATGAGCCTCGACAACTGCTTCTCGAAGGAGGAGTTCGAGGCGTGGGGTGACCGGGTCCAGCGCGAGGCCGGGGGCCGCTTCCACTACCTCTGCGAGCTGAAGATCGACGGCCTGGCCGTGAACCTGCTCTACGAGGACGGGCGCCTCACACGTGCCGCGACGCGGGGCGACGGCCGCACCGGCGAGGACGTCACGCTCAACGTCAGCACGATCTCGGACGTGCCCTCCCGGCTGGAGGGTGACAACGTGCCGAAGCTGGTCGAGGTGCGCGGCGAGGTCTTCTTCCCGATCGAGGCGTTCGCCGACCTCAACGCCGCCCTGGTGGAGGCCGGCAAGTCGCCGTTCGCCAACCCACGCAACGCGGCTGCCGGTTCTCTTCGCCAGAAGGACCCGAAGGTGACCGCCAGCCGTCCCTTGCACATGATCGTGCACGGCATCGGCGCCCACGAGGGGCTGAACTACTCCCGTCAGTCCGAGGCGTACGAGCTGCTCAAGGGCTGGGGTCTGCCCACGAGCACCCACTACCGGGTGCTCGACGACATCACGGCGGTCGAGGAGTTCATCGACCACTTCGGCGAGCACCGGCACTCCGTCGAGCACGAGATCGACGGCGTGGTGGTCAAGGTGGACGAGATATCGGTGCAGCGGCGGCTGGGCTCGACCAGCAGGGCTCATCGGTGGGCGATCTCCTACAAGTACACGCCGGAGGAGGTGACGACGTTGCTCAAGGACATCCAGGTCAACGTCGGCCGCACCGGTCGGGTCACCCCCTTCGCCGTGATGGAGCCGGTGCTGGTGTCCGGTTCGACAGTGGCGATGGCGACCCTGCACAACGCCAGCGAGGTCAATCGCAAGGGCGTGCTGATCGGCGACACGGTGGTGCTGCGGAAGGCCGGTGACGTGATCCCCGAGGTGCTCGGGCCGGTCATCGACCTGCGCCCGCCGGACGCGCGCGAGTTCGTCATGCCGACGCACTGCCCCTCGTGTGGCACGAAACTGGCGTACGAGAAGGAGGGGGACGCGGACATCCGCTGCCCCAATGCCCGGTCCTGCCCGGCACAGCTCCGGGAGCGGCTGTTCCACATAGCGAGCCGGGGGGCGTTCGACATCGAGGCGATGGGCTACGAGGGGGCGTCGGCGCTGCTCGAGGCCGGTGTGCTGACGAACGAGGCCGGCTTGTTCAACCTCACCGAGGAGGAGCTGCTGAAGGTCCCGTTCTTCACCCGGCTCGACCCGAAGGACCGCGAGCGGCGGGTGCTCTCCGAGAACGGGCGGAAGCTGCTGGCGAACCTGGAAGAGGCGAAGACCCAGCCGCTCTGGCGGGTGCTGGTCGCCCTGTCCATCCGGCACGTCGGGCCAACGGCCGCGAGGGCGCTCGCGACGCAGTTCGGCTCGCTGCAGGCGATCCGGGAGGCGGACGCCGACACGCTCGCGGGCGTGGACGGTGTCGGCCCGCGTATCGCGGCCTCGGTCGCGGACTGGTTCGCCGTGGACTGGCACAACGAGGTC
>JASBSH010000259.1 GCA_030149025.1 Actinomycetales bacterium
CCCAGGTCGATCCGGTCGCTGACGAGGTTGAACACGGCACCGGAGTGGATGGTCCGCGAGTCCAGGACCGGCCGCGGCAACAGCAGGTCGTGCAGCTGCGCGGTACCGAGTTGCCCCGGCTCGCCGGTCACGAGCCCGCCACGGCGGGGACCTCGTCGGCGAACTCGGGCTCGACCTCCAGCAGCCGGCCCTCCCGCTGCCGCTCGATCGCCGCCTCGACGAGCCCGGCGAACAGCGGGTGGGCCCTGGTGGGACGCGACCGGAACTCCGGGTGCGCCTGCGTGCCGATGTAGTACGGGTGCACGTCCCGCGGCAGCTCGACGAACTCCACCAGCGCGCGGTTCGGGGACATCCCCGAGAACACCAGACCGGCCTCGGACAGCCGGTCGATGTAGCCGTTGTTCACCTCGTACCGGTGACGGTGCCGCTCGTACACGTGGTCCGTGCCGTAGGTGTCGGCTGCCAAGGAGCCCGGGGTGAGCTGTGCCGGGTACAGGCCGAGCCGCATCGTGCCGCCGAGGTCGCCCTCGCCCTGCACGATCGCCTTCTGCTCGTCCATGGTGGCGATCACCGGGTGCTCCGACTCGGGGTCGAACTCCGTCGAGGAGGCGCCCTCGAGCCCGGCCATGTTGCGGGCGTACTCGATCACCATGCACTGCAGCCCCAGGCAGAGCCCGAGGGTCGGCACGCCGTTCTCGCGCGCCCAGCGCAAGGCCCCGAGCTTGCCCTCGATGCCGCGCACGCCGAACCCACCGGGCACGCAGACAGCGTCGACTCCCTGCAGGTGCCGGCGGGCGCCCTCCGGCGTGTCGCAGGTGTCGGAGGCGACCCAGCGCAGCTTCACCTTGGCGTCCGAGGCGAACCCGCCGGCCCGCAGGGCCTCGGTCACCGACAGGTACGCGTCGGGCAGGTCGATGTACTTGCCGACCAGGGCGATCTCGACCTCGTGGGTGGGGTGGTGCACGCGGCGGAGCAGGCGGTCCCACAGCGTCCAGTCGACGTCCCGGAAGGGCAGGTCCAGCCGGCGCACGACGTAGGCGTCCAGCCCCTCGCTGTGCAGCACCTTGGGGATGTCGTAGATGGACGGCGCGTCCACCGCTGTCGCGACCGCGTCCTCGTCGACGTCGCACATCAGCGCGATCTTGCGCTTGACCGGCTCCGGCACCTCCCGGTCGCAACGGAGCACGATCGCGTCAGGCTGGATGCCGATGGACCGCAGCGCCGCCACGGAGTGCTGGGTCGGCTTGGTCTTGAGCTCACCGCTCGGCCCGATGTAGGGCACCAGGGACACGTGGACGAAGAAGACGGCGTGGCGGCCGACGTCCTGGCGGACCTGGCGCGCGGCCTCCAGGAACGGCAGCGACTCGATGTCGCCGACCGTGCCGCCGATCTCCGTGATGATCACGTCCGGCGCCTCGCCGTGGGCGCCGGTCGCCTGCGCCCGCATCCGGGCCTTGATCTCGTTCGTGATGTGGGGGATCACCTGGACGGTGTCCCCCAGGTACTCCCCCCGCCGCTCCTTCGCGATCACCTCCGAGTACACCTGCCCGGTGGTCACGTTCGCGGCG
>JASBSH010000281.1 GCA_030149025.1 Actinomycetales bacterium
GGACGCCGTGCTGGGGACGCCCGGCCATCTCGACGTGCAGGTCCGCGAGGTAGCGCTCCAGCAGTTGGCGGTCTATGTCGGCCAGCTTCGTGCTCCCGACCCGATCGCAGAAGGCGGCGAAGCGGGTCACTACACGCAGCCCGCGCCGCACGGTCTCCAGCACCAGACCGGTTTCCAGTCGCCAGCGCACCCACCGCTTGGCCAGGGCGCGCAGCCACGGCTGGCCGATCGTGTCGAACCGGAGCGTTTGGTTGCCGTCGAAGCCCAGCCGCCGCAGGTGCCACACGTCGTGCGCGTACTCGCCCTCCCAGCCCTCGGCGTGGGCCAGGTCCTCGACCCTGCGGCGGGCATAGACCAGGAACGCGCGCGGGTTGGAGTCGGCCGGGGCCGGACGACCGATGCTGGTGCGCCAGTCGTCTTCGGCGCGGTCCAACAGCGAGTGTTCTTCGGCGTCGATGAGGAATCGGACCACGGCCATCACCACCGTGGGCGGGGCCTTGGTGGCGCGCTCGTCGCGGCGACACTGCAGCGCGTAGGCGATCTCCAGCCGCAGCTGCGGCGCCAGCCCGTCCAACCGGACGACCTGGTCGGCAGGCACCACCTCGGTGCTGAACCGCTTGAGGAACTGCTCGATGTCGAGCCGCTCATTGGCGCGCCAGGTAGCGGTGTGGGAGTGGCAGAACGGGCCGGCGGCCTCCGGCCACAGATCACAGTGCGGGACACCACAGACCGTGCCAGTCGCCGGTGGTTTGACCGGTGACGCGGTCGCGACCCAACCATCCAGATCGGGTCGGCCCGCGCGATGCCACCGCTGGGCGTGCGTCACGCACATGCCCCCTCGTGCGGAGCCGTATCGGCAGCCCTCGACCCTGCAGACCTTGTTTGGCCGCTGCAGCCGCCACTGCGGGTCGGTGGAGGATGCGAAGGCGTCCACATCCGGTCTGCCTGCCGTCTTCCACCGCAGATGATGGCCCTGGCACAGTCCGTATCCGCCGGTCGCGGACCGGTCGCACGCGGGCACTCGACAAACACCGGCACCGAAGGTCGGATCGTCGGCGGCGAACACCAGCACCTCCTCGCGAAACTCGGTGCGCACCGTGGCCATCAACCTCTCCAACAGCCCCGATGGCCGTGGGCTCTGGCTCCCGGCCTGCCGCGGCGTGCTCACGACTGCGCCTGCGTCCCGTCGAACCAGCCCGCCCGTTCCAGCACGGTGCGAGCGTCCTCGCTGGTCAGGTGCCCGTAGATGTCGGCGGTGGTGGTCACCGACGCGTGTCCCAGCAGCGCCGAGACAACCTCGAGCGGAATCTGATCACGCAGCATCCGGGTGGCTGCAGTGTGTCGGAACCAGTGCGGGTCGAAGTCGATACCGGTGCGTCGACGCAGCCGCAGCACCAGGTCGTAGGCCGCCGGGTAGGACCAGGCGTGCCCGACCGGGTCGCGCCACAGGTTGACGAACACGTGGTCGCTGTCCAGGTCCCCGTACTCCACGTGCAGGTAGTCCGCATACAAGCGCAGCAGCCGATCGCCGACCGGGACGGTGCGCGACCTGCCCGTCTTGACCCGGGCTCCG